>JASJFV010000293.1:0-6117 GCA_033791885.1 Gammaproteobacteria bacterium
ACGTTTTCTTCCCCGCCTTCAGTTTTCACTTTTAGCAGGTTTTCGCGAGATACACCCAGCATCAATACTGTAGGGCTGGCGATAAATATCGAGGAATAGGTACCAACGACCACACCCAGTATTAATGCGATAGAGAAGTTATGAATAATATCTCCACCAAAGATGAACAGGGAAACGAGTACCAGCAATGTTGTTAATGATGTCAGTATTGTACGCGGCAAGGTCTGGTTGATTGACAGGTTCATGATTACTTCTGGCGTTTCCTTACGCATTTTTCTGAAGTTTTCCCTGATGCGGTCAAATACAACGATTGTATCATTGAGCGAATAACCAATTACTGCAAGTAGGGCGGCCAGTACAGTAAGTGTGAATTCCAGCTGGAAGACAGAAAACACACCTATAGTGATCAGAACGTCATGCACCAGTGCAACAACTGAACCGACGGCAAAGCGCCATTCAAAACGAAAAGCAACATAGGCAAGAATACCAAACAGGGCGTAAAGCATGGCGAGTCCGCCCTGGGTGGCCAACTCATCACCTACCTGTGGCCCGACAAACTCGACCCGTTGCATCTGCACATTACAAACTTGCTGCTGACCATTTGCTGAGCAAGTCTGCTCCTTGCTGATGGGGTCAGTATCAGTGACGAATTCGCTACTGCTTTCATGTAATGAGAGCATTATTTTTTCACTGATCTGTGCCCCTTTCATGTCTTCTTTCAGAGGCACACGAATCATGACATCTTTTGCTGTACCGAAGTACTGCACGACGGCATCGTCGAACCCTGCGGTGCTTAATGTTTTTCTAACATCATCAATAGCAACGGTGTCCTGGTAGGCCACTTCAACAAGTGTACCGCCGGTAAAATCAATACCAAATGTCAGCCCGCGTGTTGCCAGTGACGCCAGACTGATGATTATAAGTATCAGCGAAAAAACCATGGCGATCTTACGCTTGCCAAGAAAATCGATATGAAAATTTTTCATAGAAGCCATGTGATTCCCCTAAATCGCCAGTTTTTTGATCTGGCGACCACCATAAATTTTGTTGACGATCCCACGACTCACCATAATGGCTGTAAACATGGAAGTGAGAATACCGATAGACAGAGTAATAGCGAAGCCCTTTATCGGTCCGGTACCAAAGTTGAATAGAACGATAGCGGCAATCAATGTCGTAACGTTAGCATCGACAATAGTTGAAAGTGCCTTGTCATAGCCAGCATGTATTGCCGCCTGCGGGGTGACTCCATTACGCAATTCTTCTCGTATGCGTTCAAAAATCAGCACATTGGCGTCAACCGCCATACCCACTGTCAGCAGGATGCCAGCCACACCAGGTAATGTCAGTGTCGCCTGGAATAAGGATAAAACAGCAACCATCAATACCAGGTTCAGGATCAGTGCAATATCAGCAACAATTCCGAAAACCTTGTAGTAAAAAACCATAAAAATCAGGATAGCGACTAAACCATACATAACGGAAAGAAAGCCCGTGCGGATGTTTTCCTTACCCAGGCTTGGCCCGATCGTGCGCTCTTCAACAATTTCAATCGGTGCAGCGAGAGCACCGGCACGCAGTAATAATGACAGATCGCGCGCTTCTTTAATGCTGTCCAGACCTTCAATCTGAAAACGTTTTCCTAGCTGGTCACGTATCACCGGAGCGGTAATCACTTCCTCGATACGACTTTTTACTTTAACCGGTTTGCCTCTTTCGTCCGTGACCACATTGCCCTGCTCATCCTTCTTCACAACACTCTTCTGTTCAACATAGACGACGGCCATGCGGTTACCAATATTATCGCCTGTTATACGCTGGTTGATAGAAGCGCCGCGTGCATCAAGGGTGATATGAACCACAGAGGTGCCATTGCGTGAATCAATGCCAGCAGAAGCGTCAACGATGTTATTGCCTGAATAGATAATGCCTTTTTTAAGCAGTATCGGCGCATTTCGGCGATCACGATAGAGTCTTGAACCAACCGGTACGCGGCCTTCCAGCGCAGCCTGTACATTACCGCTGTTTTTTTCATCCACCATCATGATTTCAAGCGTTGCGGTGCGACCGATGATTTCTTTTGCCCGCGCCGTATCCTGGATACCGGGAAGCTGGACTACGATTCGATTATCACCCTGCTGCTGGACTATCGGTTCTGCAACACCCAATTCATTGATTCGGTTTCTCAACGCTGTCATGTTTTGCTTGACAGATGAATCCTTGATTTCCCTTTTGGCTACTTCAGTGAGCTGCAGCTGCAGCGCTGGTTTACCGTCACTTTCGATCTCTTTGGCTGACAGGCTGGTAAAATCATCTTCTACAGTAATAAGGCCCTGAGCTTGTCGCTCGAGGTCAGGAAAGACTACCAGGATACCGCTATTCTTTGAACTGGTAACGCTGAGGTAGCGTATTTTTTTCTCACGCATACCTGAACGCAGGTCTGACACAAGCCGTTTTTCAGTATTACTGATAGCACCGTCTATATCGACTTCCATGAGGAAGTGCACGCCGCCCCTGAGGTCGAGACCCAGGTACATTGGCCTGGCATCGATTGCATCCATCCAGGCTGGCGTAGCAGGAAGAAGGTTCAGGGCAACGGTATATTTGTCGCCCAATTCGTTTTCTACAATTGCTTTCGCTTTCAACTGGTCATCAGTGTCTTTGAAACGCAGTTGAATGCCTTCTTCCTGTCTTTGCAGTTTACTGAAAGCGATGCCGTTGTCATTCAAGGCACTGACCAGTTGTTGCTCTGTGCCCTGGTCAATAACCGCTGCGCGTGTGGCAGAGACCTGAAGCGCAGGGTCCTCACCAAACAGGTTTGGCAGTGCATACAGAAAACCCGGGATAATTACCGCCAGGATGATCAGATATTTCCACAGTGGATACTTGTTCATATAATTTCCAGTTCAGATCATCAGGTCAGGCTGACTTGATTGTTCCTTTTGGCATCAGGGCCTGCACCGCTGAACGCTGTATTTTGACTTCCACACCGGTGGCAACCTCAACAGTGACGAATGTTTCACCAACAGCGGTTACTTTTCCTAATGTACCGCCGGTAGTAATAATTTCATCACCCTTGGCAATAGCTTCTGTCATTTTTTTGTGTTCTTTTGCTCTTTTCTGTTGAGGACGTATCAGTAAAAAATAAAACACGACAAATATTGCAACAAGAGGCAGTAAAGACATCAGTCCACCCTGCTGAGATGCGCCGGATGCCTGAGCCCAGGCATCAGAAATAAATAAACTCATAGTTAGCTCCAGTCAGAGTTCCCAGGAAATATAGGGTAATTCCTGAAAATGATTATATTAAGTAAACAGGCCATCGCCTGTCTCAAATTAAAAACAGCGGGATTATGCCACATCAGCTGGTCGGGTGCCCCGTTTTCTATAGAAATTTTCGACAAATTGATTCAACCCGTTGTCAGCGATCGCTGAGCGCAAACCACGCATCAATTGCTGGTAATAATGTAGATTATGGATAGTCGCCAGTCGGGAACCCAGTATTTCATTGCAGCGCTGCAGATGTCGCAGGTAACTCCTTGAATAATAACGGCAGGTATAACAGGAACAGTCTTTATCGATGGGGCCTGTATCATCTGCATGTACCGCGTTGCGGATCTTCACATCACCGTGCTGGGTGAACAGCCAGCCATTGCGGGCATTACGGGTCGGCATTACGCAATCAAACATATCAATGCCACGCCGGACAGCTTCTACTATGTCTTGAGGTTTTCCTACACCCATTAAATAACGTGGCTTGTCGGCGGGCATAGAAGGATTCAGTCCGTCGAGTACCTTGAGCATTTCCTCTGTCGGTTCGCCAACAGATAGGCCACCAATAGCGTAGCCGTCAAAGCTGATATTTCTCAGCCCGTTAATGGATTCCTGCCGTAACTCCGGATACATACCGCCCTGAACAATACCAAACAATGCAGACGGATGGTCGCCATGTGTCGTTTTACATCTTTCAGCCCAGCGTAATGACAGGCGCATCGACGCTGCCGCCTCCTCCTCCGTTGCTGGATAGGGAGTACACTCGTCAAATATCATTACTATGTCCGATCCCAGCGTATGCTGAACGTCAATTGATGTTTCAGGGCCGAGGAAAACTTTTGCGCCATCGACAGGGGAACGAAAACTGACGCCCTCCTCGGAAATTTTTCTCATTTTCCCCAGTGACCACACCTGGAAACCACCGGAGTCAGTCAGGATCGGCCTGTCCCAGTGAATAAACTTATGCAGCCCATCATGCGCATGAATAATATCAAGTCCAGGGCGCAACATCAGGTGAAATGTATTACCGAGGATGATCTGTGCGCCATCGGCCATCAATTCTTCAGGCGTCATGCTCTTGACTGTGCCATAGGTACCAACTGGCATGAACGCCGGCGTATCTACCGTGCCTCGAGGGAAAATCAGCTTTCCTGTACGCGCTTTTCCATCGGTATTGTGTATGTCAAATTTCAACTTAGGAAGCCTCGGGAAGAATTAGCATTGCGTCACCGTAGCTAAAAAAGCGATATTTATGGTCAATGGCATGCTGATAAATATGTTGGATTTCCTCGGTGCCTGTGAATGCCGACACCAGCATTAAAAGTGTTGATTCAGACAGGTGGAAATTGGTGATCAGGCCATCCACCGTGTTGAACTGGTAACCCGGTGTGATAAACAAGCGGGTATCGCCCGACATCGGTTTTAGTTCACCATCGGCTGAAGCGGCTTCCAGTGCCCGCATACTGGTCGTGCCTGCGGCAAACACCCTGCCACCTGCTTTTTTTGTTTGCTCTATCTGTTCGACAGTGCCTGCGGTCAACTCGAATGTTTCGGCATGCATAACATGCTGACTCAGATTATCAACACGAACCGGTTTAAATGTTCCGGCCCCAACATGCAGCGTTATCTCAGCGGTGTTCACACCTTTCTGTTGAAAACTTTGCATTGTGGCCTGGTCGAAGTGCAGGCTGGCTGTTGGCGCAGCAACGGCACCGGGGTATTGTGCAAAGATAGTCTGGTAGCGTTCATTATCCCTCGCATCAGCCTCGCGCTGGATATAGGGAGGAAGCGGCATTTGACCATGTTCCATGAATAAATCATGAAGATTTTCCCGCTCACTGCTAAAAAGAAAGAAATCGCCTTTTCTCCCTTCGTAGTGAATCACCTTATCACCATCTATTAATATGTTCTGCCCAACTTGAGGTGTCTTGCTGCAGCGAAGCATGGCAATAAAGCTGTTCTCATCCAGAATCCGTTCCAGAAGTATTTCGACCTGCCCGCCAGTATCTTTTTTCCCATATAACCTGGCTGGAATTACACGCGTATTGTTGAAAACAACCAGGTCTCCTGGCGAAATATAATCAGCAATCTGGCTAAACTGCTGGTCTTCGATGACAAGGGAATGACGGTGACAGACGAGCAAACGGCTCGCACTGCGAACTGCTAAGGGAGCCTGTGCGATAAGTTCTTCCGGCAGCTGAAAACTAAAGTCGGATTTTTGCATTTATGCGGTAAGCAGGGTTTTTGTAGAGCGCGAATTCTACCCCAGCACAGTTGCCTGCGATAGAGGTCAAGTACCAACGCAGCGGGCAAAAGTTATTATGGCAGAGTCACAGGCACTGCTGTTCACATATGGCTTCGATCGTAATTGGCAATCAGCAAGTGAAACTGTCAGACAAGGCTTGCCCATAACACAGAATCCGATATACTTCGCTTCCGCTGCCGGAGTGGTGGAATTGGTAGACACGCGAGATTCAAAATTTCGTGAGCTTTGCTCGTGTCGGTTCGAGTCCGACCTCCGGTACCATCACTTCTTGTTCAGGCTTTCCTGTTCCAGCGATAGATAGATCTGGTATGCATTGCGTCGGTTCGCTTCAAAAAAGGCCGGAAGATATTCATAGTCTCCCCAGTCCACTTCGTCATAGGCATCATCAAAGGGCCCCCAGTCATCTACTGCAGCCTTCATTTTTGCCCTGACAAATACAAGATAATCATGAGTCAGTTTGATCAGGGCAGCAGGGTCGCTGGATAGTCCACCATGTCCAGGAATAATGGCAGCAGGCTGTGATAACTTGATCGCATTTAAAGTTGCCAGCCAGTTTTTCGTGTCAGCATCTCCAAGCC
>JASJFV010000294.1:0-5666 GCA_033791885.1 Gammaproteobacteria bacterium
TGCTGTTAGCCGGCGTGCTTTCGCCCGAGCAGGCATTGTCGGGTCTTGCAAACGAGGGTATGGTGACTGTCGGTGTACTCTATGTTGTCGTTACCGGCTTGCGTGAGACGGGCGGCATAAGCTGGATTGTACACTCGGTACTGGGTCGTCCGCGATCGCTGCAACATGCACAAATTCGGCTGATGGCTCCGGTGGCCGCGATAAGTGCGTTTCTCAATAATACGCCTGTGGTCGCAATGTTCATCCCTGCTATCAATGACTGGGCCAGGCGCAACAGACTGTCGGTATCGAAATTGATGATCCCGTTGAGTTATGCAAGTATTGCCGGTGGCACATGCACTCTCATCGGTAGCAGTACTAATCTGGTCGTTAACGGCCTGTTGATCAAGGAAACGGGCGCTGGCGGACTGAGCATGCTTGAGCTTGCCTGGGTCGGTATTCCGGTGATGGTGGTAGTCTTTATTTTTATCTTAGTTGGTAGTAAATGGCTGTTGCCTGAACGGGTACCTGCTATCAGCAGGTATGACGATGCCCGCGAATACACCATTGAGATGCTGGTAGAAAACGGCAGTAAACTCAGTGGTAAGTCCATCGAAGAAGCCGGACTTCGCCAGTTACCGGGAATGTATTTGATCGAAATAGACCGCCAGGGCCAGATAATGCCAGCGGTATCTTCTTATGAAGTATTGCGTGACGGCGACCGGCTGGTTTTTGCGGGTGTGATCGAATCGGTGGTTGATCTACAGAAAACACAGGGTCTGACGCCAGCGTCGAACCAGATTTATAAGCTGGGTTCTTCACGCCAGGACCGGGTGCTGGTTGAAGCGGTGGTTTCTGATAGTTGTCCATTGGCAGGCAAAAGCGTCCGTAAAGGGCGGTTTCGCAATGTCTACAATGCGGTCATCATTGCTGTTGCCCGCAATGGTAAACGTATCAATCAGAAGATCGGTGAGATCGTTCTACGTCCCGGAGATACGCTATTGCTGGAATCACACCACTCATTCGCGGAGCAGCAGCGTAACTCACGTGATTTTTTTCTGGTCAGTGAGGTAGATGGTGCAAACCCGCCACAGTACCGGAAAGCGATGCTGGCAATGATAATACTGGCGCTGATGGTACTTGCAGTTACAACTGGCTGGCTGAGCATGCTAAAGGCCTCCTTGCTGGCTGCAGGTCTGATGATCCTGACACGTTGTACAACCGGGCGTGAGGCCAGACGTAGTGTTGACTGGCAGATTCTTATTGTCATCGCCGCGTCGTTCGGACTTGGCAGTGCACTGCAGATCACAGGTGCTGCCGAAAGTATCGCCGTTTCACTGGTTGAGCTTGCTGGTGGCAATAAGGGGGTGTCACTGTCATTGATGTTTGCTGTTACCGCATTGCTTTCGGCGGTGGCAACGAATAATGCCGCGGCCGTCATCATGTTCCCTATTGCACTGACCACTGCAAATAACCTTGGCGTGAGTGTATTGCCATTTGTGATTACGCTGATGGTTGCCGCTTCCGCCAGCTTCGCCACGCCAATAGGGTATCAGACCAACCTGATGGTATACGGTGTAGGGGGATACCGATTTTCCGACTATCTGCGTATTGGAGTCCCATTGACAGTTTTAGTGGGGATGACGACAGTTCTGCTTGTACCGCAGGTGTGGAATTTCTGATGGCTGTCGAAAACGGTGGGAGTATTCCGTCCTTTCAATATAACCCATATTAGATAGTGTTCATCATACTGGCAACGCTTTCGCCTCTTCGGTAATTACCGATCCGTTAAGCTAAAGTCGTTTTGTCTCTCTCCTGACTTCATGTTCTAATGCCTCGGTGAGTGGAATTATTTCAATGAAGGCTGGGAGGTGAAATCAGATACATTACAATTACAAAGCTGGGGAAAAGCAAGACGTGTTGTCATTGTCCGCAGACGCCTCAACAGTGACAGTATCATTGGCATGGAATACGAAGCAAACAAGCAGAAACAGCTGGCATTTATCGATGGCCCTGAAGATATAACTGCGTATGAATACGCTGTGCTTGCCACCAGTTTACAAGATGAAGAAATTACCATCCTTCAACACTACAGAGACCGAGCCGATTGTGAAAATACGTTTGATGAAATGAAAAACCAATGGGGATGGGCTGGCTTTACCACGCAAGATCTAACAAGTTGTCAACTCATATCCCGAATCATCGCATTAGTTTACAACTGGTGGAGTTTATTGAGAACAATTTAGCAAAATTGACCCCGTATTTTTTTAAATTAATGGGCATCCCTGTTCATTTTAACAGTATCTGCTGCAAGCCGATGCCTATCCTTATATCATTGTGCCAATGAATCTTGCCATCATCATCGCCGCTGTTAGCATAACATTGATCGGTCTTTTTCCAGTCGTCCTGCATTGGGTCTATCGTGCCCCCAGACTGATCGAAACCACCACACCTGAAAGTCTCTCTATGCCCTTCAGTAGTCAGCATCTTCCTGGTCCGAAAAACAAACGACTGTTTTCCTGGCTGATACCGGGAATGCATAATCAATTCACGGTCATCCTGGTTCATGGCTGGGGAGGGAATGCACAAATGATGCTTCCACTGGCGCTACCCTTTCATGAGGCGGGTATGAACGTGTTGCTTTATGATGCACGAAATCATGGCAAGAGTGATGGGGATACTTTTTCCTCACTGCCACGCTTCGCGGAAGACCTGAGCAGTGTTATTGCATGGTCTACACAACGTGATTCCAGCCAGAAGATCGTGGTGCTGGGGCATTCGATCGGTGCTGCTGCTGCCATGCTGGCCGCCTCACACAGAACCGATATTGATCTGGTGATAGGTATGTCTGGTTTTGCCCATCCCAATCTGGTCATGCGCCGGCATCTTGACCGACCCTGGCTACCCCAGTGGTTCAAGCCCCTGATTCTGAGCTATGTGCAATGGGTGATTGGGTATAGATTTGATGAAATCGCACCCATGAACCGCATCAGGTACATACGCTGTCCGGTTCTGTTGGTGCATGGGACAGAAGACAGGGTTGTGCCGATCAGTGATATGCGTTTGATTGAACAGAACGCGCTGCTGGAAAACAACGTTCATGTTGTAGCGATTGAGGGTGCACACCATAATTCGGTCGATCAATTCCGACAGCATGCAAACTATCTGATCGATTTTATCCATGAAAAACTAAACATTGAATCTGATTAGCTGATTTGCATTCTGTAAATAATCGGGGGTATAGTATTTATTCCTATCTAAAAGCACAGGGTTATAGGGGAGGGTGCGCCGTTGGATATATCAAAAGTTTTATCGAAAACAAAATCAAATGAATCTGCCCCAGGTTTATACTGAATTAATACCTAAAAAAAGGAGTTTAACGTATGAGCTCATTCCAAAGATCAACAGCGAATATTGCGGCATGGAACCTGGAAGGGTTTGAGGGGATACCTGATGAACGGATAGCGAAACAGGTCCAGGGGCTATCTATGCTTGACGCAGAAGTAGTAGCCCTGGTTGAGGTGAATCCAATAGATTCGCTAGAAAAAATAAAGGCGGGCTTGCTGGAAAACGGCCTAACATATTATTCTTCACTGATAGAGCAATCTGGAAAGCTACATATTGCCGTTCTCTACAAGGACGGTGTTGTGGCATCTAATCCACGGTTAATTGAGGATTCAGACTTAGGCGATCCGAATAAGCGAAAAGCTTTCGTTTTAGATCTAAAGATCGGGAAATTCGATTTCACCATTATCGTTGTCCATCTCAAATCAGGACGTTCACTTCCCAATCAAAAAATACGCGACAATCAGGCGAAGGTTATCTTTAACTTTATTGAGGATTGTCGAACTAACGGCCGTGAGGATATTATTTTGACGGGCGACTTTAATATGATACCTGGCCAGGACATTAGTAATTTTCACTTCCTTGGAGGTGATGACGTTATGGATTTCTTATCATCCTGGGACCTACAGGAGCGTTTCTCACATATATTAGAAAAGGGTAGAGCCAATCTTTTGGATGGATACGCAATCACACGCACATTTAGCAAAGAATATGTTCGAGGAAGTCTCCGACTTTTCCCCATGCACTGGAGTATGGATATCGGACGAGAGAGTTACAAAGATGAAGTTTCCGACCACCTTCCTTTTGTGGCAACCTTTAGAATTGATAGGGATCGAGATTGATATGAAATTAAATTAAAGGGGCAGCTTTATTATTACTCAAGGAAAATAGCCTTGGCAATCTAACCATAGATAAGTGATCACACATAGCAAACAATTCAGCAAGGTCATTTTTTCAGCGGGTAAAACAACTTATTGAAAAAACTGCCTGTCAATTGATTGTTGTATAATTTTTGAAGGAGATAAAAATGATATTTATTACAAATCGGTTTCCAAAACAAAGCATTCGGACCAATATTGGTCGTAATTTTGATTTTGACCTGGATAATAATGCTGCAAGTAATTCGGTGTTTTTTTGTGAGCGTTTGGATGCAAATAAAAATGTAGAAATTGGCAGTCTTGATTTCTTAAAAAGACTTAAAGAGTCAAAATGTCGGCAGATATTAATATACATTCATGGGTTTTCCAATCTTCCAAAAGACGTATTTTCCGCAGTTGATGAATTTCAAAGCCTTTGCGATAAAAAAAAGAAAGACGAAGTTCTAGTTATCCCCGTCATCTGGCCTTGTGATAATGATTTGGGAGTTATCAAAGATTATTGGGATGATCAAAAAGCAGCTGACCAAAGTGCATTTTCTTTTGCAAGAGTTTTAGAGAAATTTTTAGCCTGGAGAAATTCAGACAAGCACAACCCTGGTAAAGATCCATGTCTGAAAAGAATAAATGTATTAGCTCATTCAATGGGAAATCGCGTACTACGTGAAACATTATCTGTCTGGAATAAGTATGACCTTCCTAAAGGATTACCTTTGATTTTTAGAAATACATATTTAGTGGCTGCGGATGTAGTAAATGAAACTCTTCAGAAAGGAGAGCCAGGGGAGCATATTTGCAATGCTTCACGTAATGTGATTGTTTACCATGCGTCTGATGACCTGGCATTGAGGGCCAGTAAGGCATCAAACCTCAAGAATAAAATTGCATCGCGCAGGCTGGGGCACACTGGTCCTGAAAATATGGATAGAACGCCAAGAAACGTCTATCAAGTAGATTGTGATGATGTTAATAACATGTATGACAAGCCTAAAGGGCATTCATACTTTAGGTATGGAACAAGAAAAGGTACTCCCGGGGAAGTGTTCAATCATATTTTTGACTGTCTGGTATCTGGTCGCGTATTTCCAGAAGATGAAAACCGCAGATCCTCAATAATCAGGTTAAAGAGAAAATCCAACAAATAAAATCAGCGGTCTTACAAGCTCGCCGCTGATTTTAATGTTAACCTTTTAAGGAAATCTTACTGAAAAATGGGGGTGGGGGGCAGACTCGACAAGCCTGCCACTCCTTGAGCTAGTCGATTATATTTTACCAAACTACATCATTACCAGTCTATTCATTTTATCTGTACCTTTTATGTTCATAATTATATGTAATTAATAGTTTTCTTATTTGCATTTCACAAATAACCAGGAGTATAGTATTTGCAACTATCTAAAAGCACAGGGTTATCGGGGAGGCTGCGGCATTGGAAGTATCAAAAATTTTTTCAAAAACAAAAGTAAT
>JASJFV010000295.1:0-6459 GCA_033791885.1 Gammaproteobacteria bacterium
AGCAAGGGAATACTATGATGACCATGCAGTTGTTCCTCCGATCAGGAAGTTTTCCAAGTATATCGAGGCGAATCAGAAGGAAATGTTCAAAATGTGGATGACCGGACCAATGAAGCCGATCACCAAGTATGGCGGCCTGCCGAAGCCAACGGGTTGCGTCTAGTATAAAATAAATAAGCCGGGTTCAGATCCCGGCTTTTTTTTCATGGACGATAGAAAAGAAAATGCCTATAGGATATTTCCCCGATTTTTACATGATCAGCTGACCAGCAAAAATTGCCTACGATGGTGATGATGTACTTTAATATATTGCATCGGATGCAAAATGGAACTGCCATCCTGAACGGTCGGCAATGGGGTTCGGTGTGGTTGACATGATGACCAATCACGCGGGATGTGTTGATCGTTTGGATTGCATCGAAGACGGCAAAGTTCAGCCGCTAGCGACTGGTCAGTGTATTCCTGTATAAGAGCTTGTTACACTGGTACAGCGGCATGCGGCTTTAAACATACCTGCTGTATAGAAAAGGTAGGATCTCGGAGCCTTGATGAAAGGCTGGCAATTGTTGCCAGCCTTGTACAAGAGTGAGTAATAGCCGCTGGTATTTGAATTAATATAATCTCATGGATTGAACAGCTTAAGGAGTATTATGATATTCAGGCAATTGTTTGAAGCGGACTCCAGTACCTATACGTATCTCCTGGCCTGTCCCGACACGGGCACTGCAGCGTTAATCGATCCCGTTATCGACACGGTCGAACGTGACATCGAGGTAATTCAGAAACTACAGCTGAAACTGGCCTATACCATCGAGACCCACCTACATGCCGACCACCTTACAGGCGCGCGTGTGCTGCGCGACAAGATCGGCTGCCAAGTGGCCTTTCCCGAGGTAGAAAAGCCGGAGTGTGCAGACATAGCCATGAAAGAGGGGGTGCCTTTGCAGATTGGCAGAATAATCCTGCATCCCTTGTTCACTCCCGGGCATACCTCGCACCATTTTTCATACAGGATCGATAATGGCACGCAAAGCATGGTGTTCACTGGCGATGCTCTGCTGATCGAAGGATGCGGGCGCACCGACTTCCAGTCAGGTGATTCGGCGATCCTTTATCGCAGCATTCACGACAAACTGTTTACCCTGGCTGATGAAACGTTGGTCTACCCGGGGCATGACTACAGTGGCCGGCAGGTCTCGAGCATTGGACAGGAAAAGTCGCGTAACCCGCGTCTGGGGATGGATAAATCAGAAGCCGAGTTTATCTCTATCATGCAAAAACTTAACCTGCCTTACCCGCGCAAGATTGACTTCGCCGTGCCCGGCAACGAGCTGTGCGGAAAATGCCCGGCGAATGTACCGGTCGAGTTTCAGGGGCCGTGCCACCGTTTTGACCAGGGAGACTAGATAGCTTAGTCGCTATGAATAATTTCAGGTAAGAAGCATGCGTAAAAAATTACTGTCGATGTTCTTGCTACTGATGTTACTAACGTGGTTCACAGGCTGCGCAACTCCGATACCATCCGAACCGGAATTTGCCAGCATCGATAGCAGAAATTTACCCACGCCAAATATTGATGCAAAGATTGAAGGCTTAACTTCCTGTACGACTTCAACTGATCCAACTATCACGCTTAACTCCGATGAACCGGTGATCGTTATTGTGCACGGGTGCTACGGTTCAGCAGCACTATATCGTTCTTTAGCCCAGGTGTTCGCTTTTCATGGGCAACAAGCAGTTTGTTTTAACTACAATGATCGCGATAGCTTATTGAAAAGCTCTGGAGAGCTTATTAATGCTGTGAATGGGCTCTCAGAAAAAATGGCTAATCCCAATTTAACGGTGATTGGTCATAGCCAGGGCGGTTTGGTTGCCCGCAGTGCGTTAACACAACAACGTCAGGATCAACTTTCTGTTGATAATGGTCTGTTACAGCTTATTACCATCTCGGCACCCTATGCAGGCATTTTCGCAGCTGATCACTGTGGTTCAACGACAATTCGCTGGCTGTCGTTAGGGCTTGTTGTGCCAATTTGTCATGCTATTAGTGGTGACAAGTGGTACGAGATAACGACACCGTCACCGTATATCCAACAGCCGGGTACCTTGTTAGAACGAGTAACATCACACTTGAAAATAGTGACCAATGAGATGGGCAGTTGCCGGGTGCGGAATGAGAATGGTAGGTGTATCGAGGATGATTTCGTTTTTAGTGTTAAGGAACAATATTTTAGCCAGGTGGATAATGCCAGGGGAGTGGATAATGTAGAAATAGTTGCTGGTCATGTGGAGATTGTTGGTGACTATAAAGTTGCCCCAACAAAATTAATTGAACTATTGCAGGAAAAAGGAGTGATGCGAAATACACCTCCTGGGAAAAAAGCTAAATTGTCTGAATTACTTGCGCAGATATATCACTACTAAGCAGGTAAAAAACAGGGCCTGAGTGCTTACTCTAAAAACTGGTAACGAATATGAGGTTTAATAGTTAAAGTTTCATCCAATTTTTATTTAGTTCAGCAACATGTGAAATAAAAGAGGACATACCACCATCTCCAGAATCCTGCTTGACTGGAGATTTCAATTTTTTTAATAAACAAGCAGTCAGCCCTCTTGATCTCCCTTCAGTTAGGCCACCATCATTTGTTCCAGAGCATTCTGATCTGGTCCGACAAAACGTGGTGCTTTGTAAGCTTCAGAGAGATTCTCCAGTAGTATCCTGTTCATACCAGTGGCTACGGGCAAATGAGAACTGAGAATAACCTCGGGATTTAGCTTGTCTATTGTTGTTAATGATTTGTCAAATTTTACAGGATCGATCAGTGGAAGCCATGGGGCATCGATGGATGACCAAAGCGAACCCCCTTCCCGAAGATCCTGCTCGCTAATTTCTGCTGCATTTTCGACCGGTTCAGCCATCAGCGAACCAAAGCTATCGGCGCTGAACAGGGTTTTGGTTTTTTGATCAAATAGACCTGTTGTTTCGGGGGCATCAAACGTTGGTGGTGATATGGCTAGAACGCTTCGATCACCGATGTCCAGTGATTGGCCAGGATTTAAAAGATAAACGTTATCGAGTGCTATACCCTGCAGGCCGATTTTTGCCATACCGACATAAGTGGTTACAACCCGGGCATTTGTCGCTTCAGCAAGAACCGCTTCGAGATTACCGAGGTGATCCATGTCAGCATGTGTAATCCAGATCCAACGCAATTCCTTCGGGTCGATAATTGATTTTAACTCTCGCAAAAAATCTGTTCGTACTGATGACATACCGCTATCCACCAGCATGGGTTCTGCGGCATGTATAACAAATGCATTTACAGGTAACACACCGTAACCTGGTATGGGTATGTATGACACGAGTGAGGTGGTATCAGGTGCTACTTTTCTCGATTCAAGCATTGTTGGCTGATTCATGGGTTTATTCTCCAAAAATATAGTTGGCCGTCGATGCGACGACGTGCATTGAGATGTCCCTGTATATTGAGTAAACAACAGTGTGCACTGAAAACAGGCTAAGTTATAAGGAATGGCTTGTCAAGCATTGAATAAACATATATGTTTACTGAATATGGAAAAGCGTAACTACAAGAAAACCAGAAGAGCGGAACAACAGGGCCAGACACGTGAGCGTATCGTTAAAGCAACGGTGGCCCTGCATGAAGAACTCGGGCCGGCGAAAACCAGTATTAAAGCGGTGGCGGAAAAAGCAGGTGTGCAACGGCTGACTGTTTATCGGCATTTTCCGGATGAGGTCAGCTTGTTTCAGGCTTGCACCTCTCATTGGCTAGGGTTAAACCCACCACCGAGCTTTTCAGATTGGGATGAGATTACCCATGCAGATGGGCGAAGCTACGCTGTTTTGCTGGCCTTTTATCATTATTATCGCAGAACCGAAACGATGTGGGTGGGTGCCTATCGTGATGTCGAAGACATTGAGGCACTGCAGATGCCTATGAGAAATTTTGAGGAATATATTGATCAGACGCGTGACGATTTACTGGCTTGCTGGAAAGTTACAGGAAAAAGGAAACGACAACTATCTACCACATTACGCCATTGTTTACGGTTTACGACATGGCGCTCGCTAAAATCAGAACACCTGAAAGATAGCCAAATTGTAGAATTAGTGATGAGCTGGATAAACAATCAACAAACCTTGTAGGGTACTGTGGCAATCATTAAATACGTTTATATTGGCCCTGGTGACATTGTTTTATAGATTGCTTCGTTGCTGTGACCCTCGCTATGACAATTCAAAGTGGTCCCTATACTTACCCGTCTCCCGAAAAGGGAGGGGTAAGCGAATGCCTTATGCCGGTTTACGTGCGTAAAAGTTCACTCCATGGACGAATAGGTCTTTGGATACATGCTGTTCTCCTGAAGTGCCCATGAAGCAGTTGAAGCGTTCGACGATACGCCCATCCTGAAAACCGTGGCTTTCTGCTATTTGTGAGAGCTCGTGCTCGACCAGTGCGCCACCGATACAGGCGGCCCAGATATCAGGGTCACTGCGGGCTTCCAGGGTCAGTTCGCGCTGGACGATAACGTCGGCCATGAACAACTGACCACCCGGTTTCAGGACCCGGAATATCTCAGCGAACACGGTGTTTTTGTCTGGCGACAGGTTCACAACGCCGTTTGAGATCACCACGTCGACGCTGGCATCCTCGACAGGCAGCTCTTCATACAGGCCGTTGCGAACATCAACAATGTCACTTAAGCCTGCGATAGCGGCCCCCTTAATGGCGCATTCACGCATGGCCTCGGTCATATCCACGCCGATGGCCTTACCTTCAGTACCAACCCGGTGGGCGGCAATAAGCAGATCCATACCGCCGCCACATGCATGATCAAGCACAGTGTCACCGGGTCGGATCGGGGTGGCTCCCTGTGTTTTGTCACCGATGCGAATAGGATTGCCGACACCAGCAAAGCGGGCTGAACTTTCCTCAGGGATCGCAGCAAGTTCGTCGATATTATATTGTAAGTATTCAGCCGCATATTGTGGGCCACGGTGAAAGTGGTAGTCACCGTCAGGTTCACGGGCGACACGGTCATACTCGGCTTCTACCTGGTCACGCAGGTACTTACCGTTAAAATTATCAGGTGCTTTAAAGGCCATGATGTTCTCCTTTGGTTTGGTATGTTTTTATAGTTGTATTTATTAATGGGTAACAAAGTAAACCAGGCAGGTTGCCGGGCCATCTGCTTCGAGTGGCAGATTGATCCTTGATGCTACGGGTGGCTTATCGTTGTTAATGTTGATTTCCGGTACCCGTGCATAGGTATAGGTGTTTCTATCATACACGGTTTGCCTTAAATACTGCGGGTGATCGTCTGTACTTCTAATGGTATTATTTTGCATTGTTCTCTCCTTTCGCATTGATTAATTTCTACTGCCGGCTAAAACTATGATTTTCATGGTGCATCTGATCTTGCACAGTCATTGAATACGCATCTAACCTTCTGTTCTTTTTGCTATTTGTGATCCATTCATTACGCTCTTTGATGAATTCCATCGTTGCCTCCAAATCAAGTCTGCGTTCGATTTGCATGAATGGAAAAAATGCATGCAGGGTAAAGGTAAATACACTATTCATTAAACGCCATGCAACTCCTATAGCAAAGCACCAGTGTGCTAAATAGCTAAGACCCTGTGCTTGCGTATGTTCAGTAAATGAATTCATTATCATCTCCCCATATATAAATATTCGGTAAATTCAAGGAGTCGGAGTGATTACAACACATTACTTCGACCCTTTGAATTTCATGTCGTGGCCTGCAAACCCTGCATAACATTCCCTTTTACAGGAGCAGAGAAGAAGGTGCGTTTGATCAGTGCGATTGAATAGTCCTCTGTTTTATTCCATGGCATCAGTGACATGCATCGGGCCAGGAAACAATATCCAGTCAGTACCATGGCCGCTGTTCCAATCAGCTGCCACCAGAGTATCCAGAACATATAGGGTGCCTGTGATAGAACAAGTAGACCTAAATAAGTTGTTCTTACCTGTACTGGAAAAGCAGTCAGGCTTTTCTCACGTAATACAAAATGTACAAGCTGTACAATATTTAGCCCAATCACGGCCTGAAGACATAATGTATTACCTGCAACGGCGCCAGTTAAAAGCAGTGTTGTAAATAACCAGTACCACCAAACGATGTTGTTAGAAAATTTCATGATCATTACCTCTAAGTTTTGTTTCGGGTAAAGGGACTGTTTGTAAGCCCCTTACCCTGATTTTTAAAAACGTTCTAAAAAGAAAAAGTCTGGCGTCCACTGGTCTCATCCAGCATGGCCACTGCACCCATCAGCTCTGCCCTGTCGATTTTGTTTTCATCAGACAGCCCATGCGTTTGTGCACAGGGAGGAAAGATACCGATGCGTCCGCCATTGTCGATGTATGTATCCAGCAGCTCACAGACAGGAGCAAAACTTTTCGGTGTAAGTGT
>JASJFV010000296.1:0-3600 GCA_033791885.1 Gammaproteobacteria bacterium
ACAGGGGAAGGTCGATTATTATTTCTGCAATTAAGCCACCAACCAGCATGGATTTACGCTTACGTGACCTGGTAACGCGGCTGATGTCAGGATTAACCTACCAGGTGTTGCCCCTGGGTGAAGATCAGAAAATTATCGCTCTACAGGACCGGGCAAGTGACCGCGGGTTCGAGATCAGCGAGGATGCGGTAAAATTTATTCTTAATCGTTATCGGCGTGAGACCGGGAATTTATTCAGGATACTGGATAAGATAGACCAGGCGAGCCTGGAGCAGAAGCGATTGATTACCATACCGTTTTTGCGTTCGCTGAAACTGGAATGATTGAAATTAGGTCAAAGAGGAAAGGTTAAAGAGGAAAGAAAAAGGCTAAATACTCCAGGGCCCTAAATGTTTTTTCTATTTTTATCTTTTTTACCTTTCCTCTTTAACCTTTAGCCTGAATTTATCAACGCCTTTTTGTGTTTCTCAAGTAAATGTAGACGCAATATACAAAGGAAAGCACAAGGAAGGTTTGAGCCAGGCTACAGGCAAGTAACATCGGGTTTCTTATACCTGTAGCAATTTCTCCCCAGCTAATCATGATGCCTTCAGTTAAGTAAGGCATGGCTAGTAGACCGGCGATTGAAAAATAGATTCGTTTTTCATGCAGCATGCCAAATAACGGGATCAGTAACGGTAATGACTTGATCGCCAGCCACAACCCAGCAGGAGCAATGGGAGCCAGCCATCCTTCCCAGAGTAGAGTGAGAATGATCAGTGCAATCCAGAAAACAAGGGTTAGTGTGTAGGCTGTTCTTGTATTCATCTATCGAGAGATCAGGCTGGCAATTCTGGCGACTCTTTTGCCCAGTGCATGGCAGAGTATCTTTTCCTCATCCGAAAAGGGTAGTTTACTGTCCTGGCCAGAGATGTGTGTAGCACCGTAGGGTGCGCCACCGGTCTGTGTAGTATTGAGGCTCTCTTCAGTATAAGGGATTCCGACCAGAATAGCGCCGTGATGCATTAACGGCACCAGCATAGAAAGCAGGGCAGTTTCCTGGCCGCCATGATAACTCGAAGAAGATGTGAATGCGGCTGCAGGTTTATTCACCAGCGCCCCAGTCAGCCATTGCGGGGTGGTCTGGTCAAGAAAGTGTTTTAGTGGCGCGGCCATACTCCCGAAGTAGGCGGGGCTGCCAATTATTATTCCGTCGCATTCTCCAAGGTCAGATGCGCTGGCGTAAGGTGGGCCACTGAGTGGAATGCTGTCTTCAGTTGCCTCCGTGGTGGCTGAAACTGCGGGGACTGTTCTTACTCGTGCCGTACAGCCGTTAATGGATTCGATGCCTCGACTGATGTTTTTCGCAAGATTTGCAACGGATCCATGTCGACTGAAGTATAAAACCAGTATCTCTGCCATTAACTAGAGGATGTCCAGTACAGTTTCAGGCGGGCGGGCTAATACTGCCTTACCATTATTTACCACGATTGGCCGCTCAATCAGGCTTGGGCACTGCGTCATGGCTTCTATCAGTTCATCGTCGGAAAAAGTGGGGTCATCCAGGCCGGCTTCCTTGAATACCGTCTCATGCTTTCTCATGATTTCTCGCGGCGTCATGCCCAGCATACCAAGCAATGCTTTAAGATCATCGGCATCGGGTGGGGAATCCATGTATTTAATGACCTCGGCCTCAATGCCTTTCTCCTCTAGAAACTCCATCGTTGCGCGAGATTTACTGCAGCGCGGGTTGTGGTAAATAGTAACTGTCATGATCTCCTCCATCATTTTGAACGCCTCATTCTGCATAACAGTGTGTTGCCTGTCCAGTATTTAACATGCCGGATTGTTAATGTGTAAAGCAGAGGCGTCACAGGGGCGAAAATGATAGAATTATCAGCTGCTTTTTACACGGGTGATAGATATGAAAGTTTTGATTACCGGCGGTGCAGGATTTATCGGTGCTGCACTGGCCCATCGCTTACTGGATCGTGGAGATTCAGTTCATGCTATTGATACACTGAACGATTATTACGAAGTGTCTCTGAAAGAAGCCCGGCTGGCCCGGTTGACCGGGAAGAAAGGCTTCAACTTCGAAAAGACGGATATTTCAGACCGGCCTGCCGTAAAGAGACTGTTCGAAACGCACAAATTTGATGCTGTGATGAATCTGGCTGCGCAGGCGGGTGTTCGCTATTCCCTTGAAAACCCTGCAGCTTATGTCGATGCCAACCTGGTTGGCTTCGGTAATATCCTCGAGGGCTGTCGGCATTCTAAAGTAGGGCACCTGGTTTTTGCCTCATCCAGTTCGGTCTATGGTTCCAATACAAAGCTGCCGTATTCTGAGAATGATGCCGTTGACCACCAGGTCTCACTGTATGCTGCGAGCAAGAAGGCCAATGAGTTGATGGCCCATACTTACGCGCACCTTTATCGGCTGCCCTGTACCGGGCTGCGATTTTTTACTGTCTATGGACCCTGGGGTCGGCCTGATATGGCCTTTTTCAAGTTCACCAAGGCAATGTTGAACGGGGATAAAATACCGGTTTTCAATCATGGCAAAATGATCCGGGATTTCACTTATATAGATGATATCGTCGAAGGCATTATTAGAGTGATCGATAAACCGGCTGCGCCAGATCCAGAGTTCAGTCATGATGATCCGCTTCCATCTTCCAGTGATGCGCCATACCGGATTTACAATATCGGCAATGGTCGCCCCGTGGACTTGCTGCGTTATATTGAAGTTCTCGAGGGTGCACTGGGAGTAAAAGCCGATATGGACATGCTGCCGATGCAGGATGGTGATGTCAAAGCCACAACTGCTGACACTTCAGCACTGGAAAGAGATTTTGCCTATAAGCCGGGGATTACAGTAGAAGAAGGGCTGCGTGAATTTGCCAGTTGGTACCGGGAGTATTACGGAATTAATGACTAGCAAACCATATTTATAAATCGTTGTGGGAGGCGCGCCCTCGCGATGAATAGCATTGGCACTTTTTTAAAATGAAAAACTGGTACCTGATCTACAGCAAGCCCCAAAAAGAACTGGTTGCCCGGGAGAATCTGGAGCGGCAAGGCTATGAAGTGTACCTGCCGATGGCTCGGCTCCGCCGTCGTCGCATGGGTAAGGGAGTGACTCGCATAGAGCCACTTTTCCCTCGCTATCTTTTTATCCACCTTGATACAAAGACAGACAACTGGTCGCCAATTCGTTCCACCCTGGGTGTCAATAATATTGTGAAGTTTGGTATGTACCCGTCTGCCGTACCGGAAACACTTATAGAGTTACTTGATGATAGGTGTGATGAGGAAGGCATTCAGGACATCGCCCCTGATGAGTACAAAGAAGGTGAGGCCATACGGGTAATGGAAGGGCCGATGACGGGCCTTGAAGGCGTGTTCCTGGCGAAGACAAGCAGTGATCGTGTGATGGTGTTGCTGGATATTGTCGGCAAGCATACCAGGGTCAATATGGAGACTGAAAAATTGGGGCCTGCAGGGTGATGCCAGGCAATGCCAGATAATGGATACCTCAAGACATAATAATGAGATCGTGCGGAATATAGAGCACTGGAATAGAAAGCCATCATTACAGAAATCATATCGTGCTTTTCACCA
>JASJFV010000297.1:0-3366 GCA_033791885.1 Gammaproteobacteria bacterium
CAGTAACCTTTTTCCTTACAAAATACACCGTTGAATTATTCGATGACTTTGTTAAGTTCAACACATGCCTATGAAGAAATTCGTTTTTATCGTTGTCTTGCTGTTCTCGTTCCTGTCCCCCTGGGCGGTGAGTGCTGCGCAGGGAGATTTCGACGCAAGCACCACACCGATATTCGATGCACATATTCATTACAGTCATGATGCCTGGGAGGCCTTTTCACCGGAGGATGCCATTCGGCGGCTACGTGAAGCCGGGGTTACGCGGGCCATGGTATCCAGTTCCAGTGATGAAGGCACACAACGGCTATACCAGGCAGATCCCGATTTCGTGGTGCCATCGCTCAGGCCTTATCGAAAACCGGGTGAGCTGCAAACCTGGATGCATGATGAAAGCGTAATCCCTTACCTCAAGGAACGCTTGCAGAAGTACCGCTATGCGGCCATCGGTGAATTACACGTAGATGGCGAAGAAGCGAATACACCGGTGATGCGTGAGGTTGTCCGCCTGGCCAAACAGCATGGACTGATGTTGCATGTGCATAGTGATGCCCAGGCCATCAAGTTTATTTTTGAACAGAATCCGGATGCACGGATTTTGTGGGCCCATGCCGGTTTTGAATTTGCCGAGACGGTTCGTGAACTCATGCTGCTGCAGGATAACTTATGGGCAGACCTTTCATTTCGTTACGATATCTTTCCCAATGGAATCATCATGCCTGAATGGGAGCAAGTGCTGCTGGATCATGCGGATCGTTTCCTGCTTGGTATAGATACGTATACGCCGCAACGCTGGTTGCAGGTAAACGAAGTGATGCAGTGGCAACGCAAATTATTGGCTGCCTTACCCGCTGATACAGCCAGGCAAATTGCCTATGAGAATGGCGAGCGTATTACCCGGCAATTTGATGGCAAGTGATTAACGATAACCCTTACTCACATCCTCTTAAGACCCGTCACACTAACTCTCTCCCCAGTTTGCAGATCAAGGGGTCAGAGTACTTGAAAGCTGACAAGACTAAGCAATCAAGTACTCTGACCCCATTGTACTTCCATTGTATACAGCCTGGATTTAAGGTCCTCTAAGTTACGACTTGTAACGGTTTTCCTCTTTCCTACTTTTTTATAACGTAGTAGTCATTCTGGAAATCATGCTCGAGCTGATGAATAGCGATATCCGTAAAACCGGCTTCAGTTAACATTTCCTGCGCCTTCTCCTGTCCCCACATTGTGCCGAGGCCATCACCGCCCTGGGCCAGTGAAACAGTCATGCAATGGGTAGTCGAAAGCGTATATAGCAGCGGACCAACCGGATGGTCCATGTTGTTCTGTACTTCACTCGAAGCATGAATTTCCTGCATCAGGTAAATGCCGTCATCCGATAACGCACGGTTAATGCCCTTAAGGACATTTAAAGGCTTCGCCTGGTCATGTACCGCATCGAATGTTGTAACCAGGTCATAACGCTGGTGACTGTCTTGCTGGTCGAAATCGGTCACGTCCCTGGTCAGAAAGTCGACATTGCCCAGGCCTTTTTTCTTCGCTTCACTTGCGGCATATTCAATGGCTTCTGCGGACAGGTCGACACCAACAAAAGTGCTGTCAGGATACAGCTCGGCGAGCAGGTTTATCGCCCGGCCGCGGCCGCAACCCACATCGAGCACCCTGATGCCTTCGGAAAGCTTTTCTTGCAGTCCTGGTGCCAGCGGCAGGATGTGCTCCTTTAACGATGATAGTACAGTCTGGCCGCTGTCTTCGGCCATCACCTCGTGGAAGCGCGTGAACTTTTCATACGGTACGCCGCCGCCATTCCTGAAACAATCGATGATGTCATCTTCAACAGACCCTATCATCGGGATGTACTGGGCGAACACGGAGATATTGCCTGCGCTTGAGCCACGGGTAAGCCACGAAGCATGTTCTTCAGGCAGGGAATAGGTTCTATCGTACGGGTGAAAGTCAATCACCTTGCTGACGACCAGTGCATGCAGCCATTCACGAACATAGCGTTCATTGAGAGCTGCGCCATCAGCGAGTTCTGAGCTGCTTACGCGACCGAGTCTTTGGAGATGGTCAAACAGTTTAGTACGGTGACCGATGGACAACATGACGCACAATGCTCCTTCATTTAATGCATTGACCAGGCGGTCGGAAAAGGTATCGGATTTATCGTGATCAAACTGGGGCAACTGGCAATTTAGACACATGGTTTTTTCCTCTTTGATATTAATGTTGAGTTCTGTTTGCGTGATAAAAAGTTTATGCCTCGTGGCAGGAAAAAGCAGTGGACGAAGAGTGCGGACTTTTCAATTAAATTTATGATTGCGAATCAATGAGTTATAAGTAATGGCGTGAGACTGGACGACTTTCAGACAGAAAAACTATACTCACGGTATAGTTTTTAAGACGCGGAGCAGGTGGAAATGGGTGATAAAGCCAGTAATACCCGGCAGCGAATTATGTCGACAGCAGAAAAAATCATCCTGCAGAAAGGGTTTGCCGGTACGTCGATCGACGAGGTTATACAGCATTCGCATATCACCAAGGGTGGTTTTTTCTACCATTTCAAAGGTAAGAATGATCTGGCGCTCGGATTATTGAAGCGATACCTCGATGCCGATGACGTTTTCTTCAATGAGTTGTTTGGGCGCGCCAGGGAACTAACCGAAGACCCGCTGCAGCAGATGCTGGTATTTTTAAAACTGCTTGCCGAGGCAATGGCAGAACTTAAAGTTCATCATCCCGGCTGTCTGGTCGCGGCCTTTACCTATGAAAGTCAGCAGTTCGATGATGATGTAATCCAGATGATGAAAGACGGCACGCTTTCATGGCGTCAATTGTTTTCAGAGCAACTGCGTCTTGTTGAAGAAAAATACCAACCACGGTTTGAAACTGACATCAACGACCTTGCCGATATGCTTTCATCTTGCATGGAAGGCGGAATCATCCTGTCACGCATCCTGAAGAGTCCTGATGCCCTGAGCAAGCAGGTCATTCATTATCGCAATTATATTCGTTTACTTTACGGTAATGAGTAGTGAAATAGTGTAATAGGGGAGAGGCCACGTTTTAGGATATCGAGATACAGCAGAAGGCAGAAAAAAGAATCGTGGTCTGTCCCTTAAAGGTGTCGGAGTGATTTAATTTTAATCACTACGACACTTTTAGCGAACGGGCGCGCGTTCTATAGCGCGTCCGGTTGAGTGATTTGATACTCATTGAGCCTCCTCCTCAGTTTAGCCACATCGGCTAAACTGTAAGGCGACCAAACCAAACGGAGAAAGCCCAATGAACTTCTACAATAACACGCATCTCTACTACTGTGGTATCGATCTACATGCCAGAATACTATACGTTTGCATCCTGGAT
>JASJFV010000298.1:0-6944 GCA_033791885.1 Gammaproteobacteria bacterium
AGCAAGGGAATACTATGATGACCATGCAGTTGTTCCTCCGATCAGGAAGTTTTCCAAGTATATCGAGGCGAATCAGAAGGAAATGTTCAAAATGTGGATGACCGGACCAATGAAGCCGATCACCAAGTATGGCGGCCTGCCAAAGCCAACGGGTTGCGTTTAGTATAGAAAGCTGTAGACATGTCCCGGCTTTTTTGTATAGATATAGATAAAACTAACGGCCTTCGCAGTTTCTAAACACGATGAACTGGCCAGCGATAATTGTCCATGACGGTGATGACGAACTGACATATATTGCATCGTATGCAGAATGGAAGAAGCACGTGGATCTGTCTGTTATGGAGTATGGTCCAGATAGTCAGTTGATCGACAGTAGGGGGCATGTCTTTCTTGTAGACAGCAGGGAAGATGAGAAAGCAAATCTGGTGCCATCTGGACAGCGTATTTCTCTAGAAGTACTTGTTAGGCTGGCACAGCGGCATGCTGCGATAAGCAATGCTTGCTGCGTAGAAAAGCTTGGATTTCGGAGCATAAATGAAGGGCTGGCAATAATTGCCAGCCTTATAGAAGAATGAGCAATAGCAGCTATATCTGTTTCCTGTATCGAGGGCGCCTGGTTGCTGTTTTCTTTTGTTTGCATTGTTCTCTCCATTCGTATTGATTAATGCTGGAATGATGCAGTTACCTTCGTATAGAGCCGGCTCTTACTACTCTTATCATTCCTTTTATCCAAATAAAGCATAAGAATTACAATATATTAGACTACAGTAATGGTTTATCTAATTTAAATAACCTGGTTGCCAGTGCGTGATGTGTTCTGATACGATTTCCTGTCCGTAATAAAAAAATAATATTTAAATAGGAGATAAAGATGGAGATAGATATGGAGATGCAGAAGGAAAAGAGTTTGCTAGGTAAAATTTGTACTAACTGTACACTAGCAGTATTTGGTGTGATTTCATTAATTATACTGGCAACACTAATCTGGGTTTCAGTGCTGTAATCATAGTCCTGCCTGAAGATATTGACCCCTTCAGTCCTGCAAAGGAAAGGGGTTAGAGTCCCTTCGTGTCATGTACCTGTACAGATGTTTGAAAAAAATAGCTTACATGGCATAAAAACGAACTTTTTTACTTTATATAATTCAGCTATACCATCCTCGTAATTTAAACGGTACTCTGCCCATTAAGATCCCTTTAAGGGATATAGGTGCTTGCATCACTTCCCAGGGAAGAAATGCCAATGTTTAAAGTTTAAAGGTAAGGCAAAAATAGAAAGAGCTGAATTCCGGCATTCACCGCAATGACGCCTTTCCATAGTGACACTTTGGTATGGTAATTCGAACATTATTTTTCAGGACAAAGACTGGCTGGGATACGAGACTTCCAGAACAATGCATTCTTCATCGGCCCTGAAAGGCCCATGAAGTTCACCAGGCGGGCGGCTTGCATAGTCACCAACTTCCAGCCATTTGTCGAATGCTTGATCATGTAGGCGGCCTTTTATAATCAGGATCTCTTCCGGGTAATCATGACTTTTCACACCAAAATCAGCTGTGTCAGCACCCGGCTTGAATCGGGTCAATCGCGTATAGTCGCCACTGATGTTATCCATCGCCAGGGTCAATTGTTCAATCAACCCTTCCGTTCCGTCTAAGACTTCCCAGTTATGGTTATTACGCCTATCCAGCGCGTTCCAGTATGTGATCGTTGATTTTGCCATGTTGAAAGTCTCCTGCTTAGTTATCGGGCCTGCTAAAGGGTCGATGATAAGTTAGTGTCATCATTCATTTATCACCGACGCCTCTTTCTCAGACAAGACTAGATTTTATTCATAATAAACTCAACCGGAACCGACCTGGAAACGACTTCGTAAACAGGTGAGTGCATGGCCAGCTTGGTCAGGGTTTCAACGTCTGCGTCACTTTTAACCCGCATGTAGACACGAATGCGTTCGTAGCCCCTGTTGACCTCCTCTGAAAGGCCAAAGTAACCGCGGACATCCATGTCGCCTTCTGCGAAGACAATCACTTCGTCGAGCTGAATGCCCTGCACGGATGCATGATAAACCAGGGTTGTGTTCAGGCAACTGGTTAAAGAATGAAGCAAATACTCCACGGCGTTGGGTGCAGTATTGTGGCCAGCCAGAAATGTCGGCTGGTCGGCATCCACGGTCAATGCTTGCTTGCGCTCGGTATTTTCCTCGTCGCCGGCGAAGAAGCCCTGGATATCGGTGCGGCTGCGGCTGCCGTTGATCCACTGGTTGTTCGCGCGGAAGCTGAATTTCCCGTACGCCTCGTTCTCGGCTACCTTTGTTACCAGGCTAACTACCTGATCCGTATCTATGCCGTTAACGAGTGGGCTGATTTTTTCTGCTGTTGCTGTGCTCATTGTCTTTCTCCTGTTTCAGTTGATGGTGTAGTTTTATCGATAAGCTGTATCGACGGTTACATCATAGTCAGGAGAAAGCCTTGTCTGATACTGCGCAAATTGTAGCGTTTAACTACGGAATGTGTAGTAAATTTCATGATCCGGGTTTCATTTATCTATCAAAGGTAGCCACCAGTCGTCCTGAACATAATTCTCGTTGTCTGAGACCAGCTGCCCCAGTTTGGGGGCGATGATTCTGACCCCTCGTTTTTGTGCTTCACGCGTAACACGCTCAATCGGTTCGTACCAGCTGTGTAACGACAGATCAAACATTCCCCAATGTACCGGCACCATGGCTTTGCCCTGCAGGTCGATGTGCGCCTGCACCCCTTCTTCTGGCAGCTGGTGGACGAATTTCCAGTCCAGGCTGTAGGCGCCATTTTCAAGGAAGGTCAGATCAAAGGGGCCGAGGCGGTCACCAATTTCCCGGTAATGTGGTGAGTAGCCTGAGTCGCCGCTATAGAAAACATTCTGCTGTTTGCCCTGGATTGCCCATGATGCCCATAGCGTGGTGTTGCGATTTAATAAACCGCGTCCTGAAAAATGCTGTGATGGTGTGCAGGTGAATCTTATTCCGTCAACCGTCGTTTCATCCCACCAGTCGAGTTCGGTGATCTTCTGGCGGTCGATGCCCCAGTATTCCAGGTGCGCAGCAACACCGAGTGGAACGATGTATTGCAGGTCGCGGGATTTCAGTTGTTTAATGGTCTTGTGATCGAGGTGATCGTAGTGGTCATGGGATATCAACACAATATCGATATTTTTTATGTCGTTGATATCGAACACCGGCGGTTGAAAACGCCTGGCGATCCCGGGTATCGGTGATGCATAGGTTGAAAAAACCGGATCGATAAGAATTCGTTTGCCATCGAGTTCCACTAATAGCGTCGAATGGCCAAACCAGATAAAGCGGATGTCCCGGCTTTTTGTATCAAGTTCAGACAGGGCAGGTGGTGCTTCGGGTAGTTTTTCCTTCGGCCTGCGTTCCTTGCCATTGAACAGGTACTCATAAAGAATTGTGGTCCAGGATCGACCTGTTGCTAATGACGTCTTCGCCTGATTCTGGAATTTTCCATCCTCGCTATTGTACTGTGCCGAAGTCGTGACGTTATGTGCACGATCGCCTGTCGTGCTGGCACCCATCGAAGTGCATGCCACGAGGTATCCCGTGGCGATAAGTAGCAGTACAAACCCGGTAATCTTTTTCACAATAAGCACTCGTATGAATAATATATTTGTCTATTTACCGAAATTGGCAAGTATCGTGTACCCTGCGTGAGAGCGGGGTGAAAGCCAGCAGCGTCCAAACCTGACAAGTGTACCGGTCAGAAGGCATTTATGCAGAATATGACCATGAATTCTGTGTTTATTCTGAAGAACGATAACGCAAGCTTCCTGTCCTATTGAGGACCATCCCTAACACCTAAAGTAGAACCAATATGCCAGCTAGACCAATTTTCATATTCTCACGCTTGATATTGAGTCTGTTGCTAATGCTGCCATATTCTTTGCCGGCATCCACATCGGCATCCAGGCAGTCTGACGAAATAGCTAACGGAGACCAGCTAGTTTCGATTCATTTCGATGCCTCGTTAAATGCAGCAGAGCGCAAGATCACGCAGCAGTGGCTGAAGGAGGTCACAGATGCATTACTGACGGTATATGGGCAGTTTCCTCAGGACAACTTCGACATAACTATCAAGCGAAGCTCGAGTCAGACCAGCCCGGTACCCTGGGGGCAGGTAGATCGAGGTAAACCAGTTAATGTTCTTCTTGTCATCAATCCTGACCTTGGCTACGACGAACTCATTAGTGACTGGACCGCATTTCATGAATTGAGTCATCTGCTGTTACCTTACCGCGGGTATGGCAATATCTGGCTGTCTGAAGGCCTGGCGACTTACTACCAGAATATCATTCAGGTACGCAGCGATCTGTTGGATGATAAGGAAATGTGGCAAAAGATTATGGCCGGGTTCACACGTGGTAGTAATGATCAACGTTGGCGGCATCTCAACCTGACAGATGTCAGTGATAACCTTCGCGAAACCCGGCAATTTATGCGTGTCCACTGGAGTGGTGTCCTGTTCTGGCTCACGGCCGATGTCGCATTGAGAAAAGAGGGTATAAACTCACTGGATAGTGCTTTGAAAAAACTGCAAGACTGTTGTGCAGAGCAGTCGATGTCTGCAGAGGCAATCGTGCGTAAACTTGATCAACTGACTGGTGAGAATATCTTTGTTCCGCTATTCAACGAGTACAGAAATAGTTATTCGATCCCTGCATACGAAGCGCTACTTGCGGACCTTGGTGTAAAGCAAAAAAAATGGGCAGATGGTATTACTTTAAGCAAAAATGCCTCCCTGGCGCATATTCGCCAGCAGATATCCCGGTGATGAGTAATGGTGAATGAGAGCTGGTAAAGGAGGCAACACTCTATTGCAATATCTCAGCACACCATCAATGATTGCTCCACCAGTAATTCGAATACAGACCGGGTTCCTGCAAACGCAGGAATGACAAAAACAACGGGTAGCAAAAAGTCAGTGCAGATGAAATCTATACCCATAGTTACTGACCGCAGATAGAATAATCATGAAACCTGGCTAAGCAGTGACCAGGTAAGCAGCAATGAATCGGGCAACAAGTATGCCTGCCATCAGCCATAAGACACCTCGCAAAATCTTCAGATAACGATCCTCGTTGATATAAGTACGCAGTCGCGTACCTAAATACAACGCTGCCAGTGCAGCAGGTACCAGCCACAGGGAAGCAGGCAGAATTAATTCAATATCCTTAATATTTTGCTGTGATAAAAGCAGGCTCTGGGTGAGCTTTCCAGTAAAAAAGTTGATATTGAACAGTAAAATCATGGAGGCAGTTGCAAGACGCAGCTCTAAAAAAAGGATGATCAATACCGGTACCATCACGTTGACGGCACCGGCCATTAAACCCGCAGTGAGTCCGAAAATAACATAGGCCAGCTTAGTGTGGTTTCGTACCCAACTGAAGTCTAACTTCTCTAGCTTATGCTGGTTTAGATAGAGCAGGATTGCCGCCGCAAGCACGAGGAAAAAAGGGCGGGGGTCAAGCCAGACCAGGAGCAGGGTACCTACGACTGTACCTGTTATAACAAAGGGCAGTATTCGTAGATGTTTGCGGATGTCTCTGAATTGTTCCTTGCTACCACGGGCTATCATAGCCAGGTTCACGGATATGGTCGGCAGCAGGGTGATACACACTGCCGTAAGCACATCGGTATACAGCGCCAGCAGAGGGGTGGCAATCATGGGAAAACCGATGCCGAAGGTGCCGTGAACCAGCGCAGCTAATATGATGGCGGGCAGGGCCATCAAGATCAGTTGCTGCGTAAAGGGTTCTAAACCGGTCACGTAATTATTGAAATATAGCTATACAGGCATGTGGGGTCGTCAGCCACTCCGCCGCAAAGCGATGAATGATTCAACATTGCAGGAGTCGTTTTTCAGCAGGAGAGTATGATAGCGGTCGGCCCATCTGTCTAAATATACATGATGAGTGAATAAGATGCCTGTACACGCATTGGGGGCTATTTAAAGTGGTTCAATAGCTTTGAGAGATTATTATGTACATACACCTGGAGCTTAAGAGACAATAATTATTGGGCAGTAAAACACTGCCGTGGAAGTGTTCAGGAGAGTTGAGGATGGGCCGGCTTTGTATGGTACTGGATAATGATTTAAAGGGGCGGTGACAACAAAGCGTAAACTATGCTCGCCTTGATCACCTGCCTCTTTCAGGTTCTCTTTGCAACCTGTAATTAAGCGATATAATTAGCCAGGGTAATAATACCGAGGAAAATACCGAATAAACTGCTCATCAGAATCATCATGGTTCGTTTCATCGCTGCGTCTGCTGAATCCATCTTAACACCTGTAAAAAGTAGTTGAGTTATAAGGCCTTTAATTGGCCACCGAATGTTAAATACAGTCTAAACAGCCGGTGTGTGATTGAATAATCAATTTGTTGATGAACAAATAAACAAAATTTTCCGTCATAAAATGCAGGGTTAATAATAAAGCAATCCGGTTACCTGTGATCGTAGGCTTACTGGATTGCGGATTGCGTCGATATAAGGGGTGAATAGAAACACCAGAGGCAGACACACTGAAGCAGAAGCATTAAACTTAGATATCACAATAATAAACCACAATATAATTACACAAGCCATGACGAACTATTCCAGAAAAAATAAAGTCCCAGATAAAGTTAAAGATGATGCGATGAAAATTGCGCGTGGTACTCAAAGGCCGGGGCAAACCAAAGAGCAGACTAAGTTGATTGCCCAGGGTATACAAAAGGGTATCGCTCAATATAAAAAGCAGCAAAGTGAAAAGGCACGCGAGCTGGATAAGAAACATAAAAAAGCAGTGGCCAGTAAGCATACAAATAAATTACCGGCAGACAATAAACCTGAGCCTGTATCGGACAAAAGCAATATTCTGCCGTGGGTGCTATTGATTTTGTCGTGGATTG
>JASJFV010000299.1:0-9698 GCA_033791885.1 Gammaproteobacteria bacterium
GTGAAAGGTATATTCCACAATGCAAGCAAGCCCTGCTCATGCTGAATCAGGCCCGACTCAACATGCAGGATGATTTGGATAACGTTGATGGCGAGCTGCGCATTTCACTGTCATCGGACCTGGGACGGAACCTGGTCACACCATGGCTCGATGAATTTATGGATACGTACCCGGATGTCAGCGTAAGAGCGAATATCAGTGATAGCAATATCGACTTTTATCGGGACTCGGTGGACATGGCTCTACGTTATGGTTCTCCTGATAATGCAAATCTTTATGGGTTTAAGATCTGTAATATCCCGGGACTTTTGTGTGCAACACAATCGTATCTCGATAAATACGGTACTCCAGAACATCCGCATGACCTATCCTCTCATAACGGGCTTTTTTACCAGCTTTACGACATTATTAACGATGTTTGGGAATTCTCGCGCGATGCAACAGACTATAAAATCAAGATGAGTGGTAACCGTGCTTCTAATGATGGCGACCTGGTAAGGCGCTGGTGTGTCGCTGGTAAGGGCCTCGCCGTCAAATCCTGTCTCGATATGTCATCTGACGTGCTATCGGGAAAAGTGGTAAATGTCATGCCCGAGTTTAAACCCAGATCTACAGAACTGTGGATAATCTGTCCAAGCAGGCAATCGATTACACCAGCTGTGCGGCTACTCAGAGATACATTCAAAGAAAAGAGTAGAGGTATTTTGAAGCAGTTGATTGAAAATGGAATTATTGAAGACAGCGTACTTACCTAGCATAGGAACGATATTTTGGCCCTAACTATCTATTCCTATGTCTCCTATGGGCCGAATTGAAACGGTTAACCTGAAGGTAAAATGTCTGCTATCAAGAATTCAAAGGTGTTTTCAGTTTGAAAATTTTGCTGCAAATTCTCGTTAACCGACATCTCGATTAGTCGAGTTATTATGTAATTGTTCTCTGATTATCTTCAATCCTCTGCCGCATCAAATCCTATTTTACCGTTTTAAAATATAGTGATTAAGACAGGGTAGATGCCTGTGACTTCTAAAATGATGGATTCGCTAGGGCAGCAAGATACAACAAGTTAGTGTATGGACTGGTGTAACGGGGAATAAGCGACATTTTGGCAAATGGTAATATCGCTGAAACCGTTACTATTCTATATTTGGTAGCAATGGGTGGACTTGAACCACCGACCCCAGCATTATGAATGCTGTGCTCTAACCAGCTGAGCTACATTGCCATGTATTTTAGGGGAGGGGAATGTACTTGATTAAGCGAAAAAGGTCAAAGGCGTTACACAGGTTTCAAGTGTTATGTTTAAAGTTTCAAGGTAAAAAGCAATGTTCTACAAGCTTTTGAATTGAAGTTGTCTTACACATTAAACCGGAAATGCAGTACATCGCCATCCTGCACGATATAATCTTTTCCTTCCAGGCGTAACTTTCCGTGCTCTTTTGCCCCGTGTTCGCCGTCAAACTTGACGAAATCATCATAGGCAATAGTTTCTGCACGGATAAACCCGCGCTCGAAATCGGTGTGGATGACGCCGGCGGCCTGTGGTGCTGTGGAGTTGGCCCGTACTGTCCAGGCTCGCACTTCCTGTACACCTGCGGTGAAGTAGGTTAAAAGCTGCAGCAGTTTGTAGCCGGCGCGAATGACACGATCGAGGCCGGGTTCTTCCAGTCCCATATCATCGAGAAATTCTTTTCTTTCTTCGTCGTCCATTTCTACCAGCTCAGCTTCAATAGCAGCACAAACAGGTACAACCTCGGCATTTTCCGTTTCAGCTCGTTGACGAACGGCATCCAGCATGGGATTGTCTTCAAAGCCGCTGTCATCGACATTTGGAACATACAATGTAGGTTTGATGGTCATCAGGCATAGTGGCCTTAGTATTAAATGCTCGTCGTCATCGAGTTCCAGGGAGCGAACTGGCAGCCCTTCATCAAGATGCTTGCTGACTCTTTGCAGAACTGCTACTTCGTTCAGTGCATCTTTGTCACCGCCCTTGCTCATTTTCTGTGCACGGGCGAGCGCTTTATCTGTCGTGTCCATATCAGCCAGCGCCAGCTCAGTGGCGATAACTTCAATGTCAGAGATGGGGTCAATTTTACCCGCCACATGGGTGATGTTTTCATCTTCGAAACAGCGCACTACTTGTACGATGGCATCAACTTCACGGATATGGGCGAGGAATTTATTACCCAGCCCCTCACCTTTCGATGCGCCTTCTACCAGGCCAGCGATATCAACAAACTCAATGGTGGTAGGCAATATCTTTTTCGGATTAACGATGCTTGCCAGTACGTCGAGCCGGGCGTCGGGAACTTCAACAATGCCGACATTCGGCTCGATGGTGCAAAAAGGATAGTTTTCTGCCTGTATTTCTGCCCGTGTCAGCGCATTAAACAGGGTGGACTTGCCAACATTGGGTAGTCCGACGATTCCACATTTAAACCCCATGATAATTTCCTATGAGTGAGAGTGCAGGGCGTTCATTGCTGTTTCCATATCGCCGCGGATGATATCGCCTACATGGTCTGCCGCGTGGTCTATGGCTGATCTAATCAGGCTCATTTCTGCTTCCGGTGGCCGTTTGAGAACAAAATTGACAACGGCACTCTGCTTGCCCGGGTGGCCGATACCAAGCCTTAATCGGAGGTAATCAGGGCTGCCAAGCTGCTGCGTGGTATCCCGCAGGCCATTGTGACCTGCAGCACCACCGCCCTGTTTGAGCTTCACCCTGCCGGGCAGGAGATCAAGCTCATCATGGGCTAGCAGAATCTGATCGACTGTGATGCGATAGTATCTGGCAAAGGCACCAATGGCATCACCAGAGTGATTCATAAAGGTCTGTGGAGCCAGTAACCAGAGCCGCTGGTTATCGATATTGATTTCGCAGACGCGAGACTTGAAGCGTGCTTCTTCTCGCCAGGCACCGTTATAGCGATCTGCCAGCTCTTCAACAAACCAGCTGCCGGCGTTGTGTCGAGTATCGACATAACGCGAGCCCGGGTTACCAAGGCCGACTATAAGTCGGATTCCGCTGGCCATAGCTGGAAACTAGCGTACCGCCAGGTCGCTTATTCGCTAGCCTCGGTACCCTCAGCCGCTTCACCTGCTTCACCTGCTTCACCCGCTTCACCTTCGTCTTCAGCAGCTTCAACATCTTCCTCTACAGAGGCACGTACAGTAACAACCGTGACAACGGCAAGATCATCTCCGCCATGAGACAGGGTTGTAGATTCAACTCCATCAGGCAAAGTGACTTCACTCAGGTGGATGGAGTCGCCAATATTCAATTCGGATACATCAACAGAGAGGAATTCTGGGAGATCGTCTGGCAGACAAATGATATCAAGCTCAGTGATGAGATGAGAGATAATGCCATTTTCAATTTTGACCCCGGGCGCTTCATCACCACCAGTGTAGTGCAGCGGGACACTCATGTGGATCTTTTCAGTAGCACTGACGCGTTGCAGGTCAACGTGCATAATTAATTGCTTGTAAGCATGCATCTGTACATCACGCAGGATGGCTTTTTCCTTTTTACCCTCAACTTCTACGGTAAGAATAGAGCTGTGGAAGGATTCGTCTTCCAGGTTATGATACAGGCGGTTGTGGTTCAGGGTGACCATTACAGGGTCTTTTCCAGAACCGTAAAGAACAGCTGGAATCTTGCCAGCATGACGCAGGCGGCGGCTCGCACCCGTACCTTGTACATCACGTATTTCGGCGATAATAGTATGACTGTCAGACATTGGAAATCTCCGGTTGTGTCGTAATAAATAACCCGGACCGCGACCAGACCGGGAAAAAGGGCGGCGAGTATAACAGAAAAATCACTGAAGTTTTATGTTTTACGTTTTATGTGAATCGTAAACCGTAAACTCTTAAAACGCAGTTTTAATAAAACAACTCGCTTACTGATTCTTCGCTGTAGATCCGGCGCATGGTCTCCGCCAGAAGTTCAGCGATACTTAGCTGGCGTATCTTGCTGCAGGCCAGAGCCTCTTCTGACAAAGGAACAGTGTTGGTAACGACCAGTTCGTCAAGTTCAGAATTAGTGATTCTTTCAACGGCCGAGCCGGAAAGGATGGGGTGAGTACAACAGGCAGCAACACGACTGGCTCCGCGTTTTTTCAGTGCACTGGCGGCTTCACAGAGTGTATTTGCAGTGTCAACAAGGTCATCGATAATGACGCAGTTACGCCCTTCAACATCACCGATAATATTCATTACCTTGGCAACATTGGCCTTGGGGCGACGTTTATCGATGATGGCGAGATCAGCGACCAGGGGTTTGGCCAGGGCACGGGCACGGACGACACCGCCAACATCAGGCGATACCACCATCAAGCTGTCATCACTGTGCCGCCAGACATCACCAAGCAGAACGGGCAGCGCATATATGTTATCTGTCGGAATGTCGAAAAAACCAACAATCTGATCTGCATGGATGTCTACTGTAAGAACATGGTTAGCGCCGGCAGTAGAAATCATGTCTGCAACCAGGCGTGCAGAGATTGGCGTGCGCTGGGAGCGGGGTCTTCTATCCTGGCGCGAATAACCGAGATAGGGCACCACCGCGGTAATGCGACCGGCTGCAGACCGCTTGCAGGCATCAATTAGCAGCAGCAATTCCATCAGGTTGTCATTACTTGGCGGGCAAACAGACTGTACTATAAAAATATCCCGGCCGCGGACATTGTCCAGTAGTTCGACCTGAATTTCACCGTCACTGAATCGCCCGACTACCGCTTTGCCCGGTCGAATATCGAGGCGCTTGCAGACTTCAATGCTTAGCTCGGGATTGCCCGAGCCTGAAAGGATTATCATGTCATCTTTTGACAAAGGCCTGCTCCCTTAAAACTGACGGTGTTACAAAATGATGGCTGGGGTGACAGGATTCGAACCTGTGCGTGCTGGAATCAAAATCCAGTGCCTTAACCGCTTGGCTACACCCCATTCGTAAAAATTGACAATTGATCCTGCAACGGGCTGATATTCATACCCTGTGTAACAAAGCATTGCCAGCCTGCTGGTGCCTGTTTTGCTATTAACTGCGCATTCAGTGGTGAATCTGTGGCAATGAAGACGCCAGCACCGGTTCCAGTCATGCGCGCGTTTGCGAATTGCTGTAACCAGTTCAAGGCTTCATTGACAACAGGATATTCCAGTCTGACCACCGCTTCCAGATCGTTATGCCCATGTCCTTCAAGAAAGTCGGCTATTTTGATTGGCGAACTATCGCGTGTCAATGCGGGATGACTGAAAATTTCCGCTGTAGAGACATGTGCTGGCGGAACAATAAGCAGATAATGTTCTTCTGGTGGATCAATAGACGTCAGTATATCACCAGTACCTTCTGCCCAGGCAGCATGACCATGAATGAAAATCGGCACATCTGCACCCAGCCTGCTGCCTATATCTGCTAGCTCGTTATTCGTGAGATTGAGGCCCCATAGCAGATTTAGCCCATGTAATACTGTTGCAGCGTCAGAACTGCCGCCGCCAAGGCCGGCGCCCATAGGAATGCATTTATCGATAGCAATATCGACACCAGCGGGAATCCCGGTACTGCTGGCGAGATACTGCGCTGCCTTAATCATCAGGTCATCTGCTTCAGCGACATCTGACCAGGCGGTGGTTCTTTTGATCTGTTGATCAGCGCGTTCAGACAGGACAATAGTGTCCTGTAAATCAATAAACTGGAACACAGTCTGCAGCTCATGATAACCATCTGCGCGTTGCCTTGTAACGTGCAGGAACAGGTTTAACTTGGCGGGGGCAGGTAGGGTCAGCATGAAACCAGTTTTCAGTTTTCAGTGCTCAGTTTTTGGTAGTAAAAAGATTCAGAGTTTTCACTGAACAGCGAAAACCGAACACAAAAAACTTTATTGCCCTCATTCATCTTGAGTCCTTGAGCGCGAAATTCCAGTCCTTAACAATTAATTTTACCCGCATATAATTTTCATCCTCTTTGCCGGACCTGGACTCTACAATAAGCGAGGAAGGAAGTTCATAGCGATCGAACATCTTGTATTTGTCCAGTGTCACTTTCCAGCCGTCCTGGATCACAGCTACCAGTCGCTGCGAGTCATCAAGCATGTAGTTGGCATTGCTGCCGGGTTCAGTCATACCGAGCAGCCACCAGCGCAGAGCAGAGACCGGTATATTCCAGCCTGTAACGCGGTAAATTAAGTCCGCTGCATCTACTGCATACCACGTTTTACCTTTACTGTCCTCCAGTCTAACTCCTGTGCTGTCCTGCTGCAGTAATATCAGGCCGCCGCCGACAGGGCCGAGGAGACGCAAGTTGCGCTGTCCAGGCAGTTCGTTCCATATCAGGCTTGCACTGCCGCTATTGTTTTTACTGCGCATGCCAATTCGGGCATTTAACTGCCAGCGATCAATCTCCGCGACTGCGGCCTGCCGAATCAGCCAGCTGGAAGAGTCTATCTGTTTAACGGGTTTGCTACTGCAGGCACCGAGCAACAGGCTGGCAATCAATAGCAGGAAAGTGAATTTAGTTTCAGGTTTCAAGTTTCAGGTTTCAAGACATTTGGTTTTGATCCTTAGGGCAGCTCTGATTAATTCAATGAAGCGCGTCATAGCATCCTTCAGGCATTTCCTGTGGTCACGAGCACCAAAGCGCGGTCACTTCGTAGTGTAGAATCAATAGCTTAGAGATTGTCACGTCACTACGTTCCTCGTAATGGCAAATAAAACAGAGGCTTCTTAGTCTTGTGTCTGTAGTCTTAAAACTATTTTTCAGAAACCTTTTGTCCAACCATCTGCAACTTCTTATCATCCGGGAAATCTTTACTCGCCTTCGACCATACTTTTTTTGCTTCACGTGGTTTCCCTGCAGCGAGCAATACTTCGGTCAGGTGGTAAGCAATCTCAGGGTCGTTGCGCTTGCCCAGCGCTTTGCGCAGGTAGCCTTCTGCCTCGGTGAAATTGCCACGGCGGAATTCAACCCAGCCCATGCTATCGAGGATAAACGGGTCATTGGGTTTCAGCTTGTGTGCTGCAGATATCAATGAATAGGCTTCTTGATAGCGATCTGTCAGGTCAGCCAATGTAAATCCATAGGCATTTAGCGACTGTGCGTGACCGGGTTTAATTTCGAGCACGCGCAACAGGTCTTTTTCCAGCCCGGCGACGTCTTCCTTGCCTGCGTAGATCATGGCCCTGGCATATAGTAGGTCAATGTCGTCCGGTTTGTCAGTGAGTGCACTGGTGACCAGCTCCAGTGCTTCATCTTCACGTCCGCCTTCAATCAGCAGTTCATTTTTCAATAATATGATATCTAATTGCTGGTGTGGCGATACCGGGTGCAGGGCTTCCAGTTCACGCAATGCCGCATCGACTCCATCACGCTTCAGGACGACATCAACGAGTCGCAGGCGGGCGGTAAATAATTGTTCTGTATCAGTTACTGAGCGATACCACTGGATGGCGTCATCGAGCCGCTTCTGCAAAGCAGCGATATCGCCAAGATAGACTCGGGCCAGGTCATTATTCGATTGCAGCGCCAGGACTTTCTCCAGATAGACCGTTGCATCGTCATATTTTTTCTTGTCAATCCTGATTAGTGCAAGTGCCATTGGCGCAATAACAGACGTTTCATCCTGCCGGTGAATAATCAGGTATTCTTTTTCAGCTTCATCAAGTTTGTTCGACTCAAGGTAGTAGCGGGCCAGTACAGAACGAAGAACGACAGATTTCGGGTGTTTCTTCAGGTAATGACTGGCAAACCGTTCTGCCTCGCTGTCCTTGTTCTGCAGCACCAGCAGGCTGAACTTGAAAACAGCCGCTTCATCGCTGTCAGGGTCAAGTGCCAGGGTGCGATCTATAGCTGTATTGGCAGTATCATAATCCTTCAGTTTGCTGGCAACGCTGGCATGCGCCAGCGCGACATCAGCAGAGTCAGGGTATTCTGTTGCCAGTTTTTCTATTAGCGTCAGTGCCTGTGCCTGGCTGCCATAACGAATCAGGGTACTACTAATCTGTTTCAACAGCAGGCTGCGGTTCTCTTCGTTACTGTGTGACAATGCCTTGCTATAATAGACAAGGGCCTGTTCCGGTCTTTTTTCAACCACCAGCAGGTTGCCAAGCGTCTGGTAGGCATCAATATTGTCTGGAGAAAGCTCCAGCCATAGCATGGCCATTTGAATGGCGGTGGCAAACTGGTTTGCGATTACCGCCAGGCGTGTAGCCTGTGCAGCCAGCCTCGGGTCGCGTGTTTCAATTGCACTGTCAACCAGTGCGGCCAGTGCGAGGTCGTTATTGTTTTGCTGGCGGGCCAGGTCGGACAACATGAGTTTGTACATCAGGTCCGGGCTAAGCTCTACATTGGGCAGGTTCTCCGGTGGCGCTTGAGTAACAGCTTCGGCTTCACTGATACCGCTTGATGAGGTATCTGTGGTAGTCTTTTTACCGGTAGTGCCAGCACATGAAACGAGTGCGGCAGAGATGAGTGCAAGCAACACAAAAGTGGATATAGCTTGACAGAATTTTCTAACAAGAGACAATGTTCGGTTCTTTCCTGAAAAAGTAGGCATCATGCACCTGTTCAACTTTGGTATCAACCACAGAACTGCTCCGGTAAATATCCGTGAGCAGACTGCCTTCGCACCCGAAAAACTGGTGACCGCACTGGCGGATATCACCGATGCGGGGGGCGCGCGTGAAGCCACGATACTATCAACCTGTAATCGTACAGAAATTTACTGCAGTCATGAACAGGCAAATGAAAATAGTCTGATTGGCTGGTTCTGTGATTATCACCGCCTGGCAACGAAAGAAATCGAGCCATATCTCTACCGTCATCCCGGTGATGAGGCTGTCAGGCATGCGTTTCGCGTCGCCAGTGGGCTGGACTCAATGGTACTCGGTGAACCTCAAATACTTGGCCAGATGAAGAATGCCTTTGCCACCGCACACAAGACGGGTGTGACAGGCAAATTGTTAAACCAGTTATTCCAGCACACATTTTCAGTTGCCAAGCAGGTGCGCACTGACACGCAGATAGGTGCCAGTGCGGTGTCAGTTGCCTACGCAGCGGTTAAACTGGCAAAACAAATCTTTTCAGACCTGTCACAGAAAACGGTGTTGCTGATTGGTGCCGGCGAAACCATAGAATTAACCGCACAACACCTGTCGCAGCAGCAGGTCGGGCATATCATTGTTTCCAATCGCACCATTGAACGGGCGTTAAAGCTGTCCGAACTGGTGAATGGCGAGGCAATCACACTGTCTGAATTACCAACTCGCCTGCATGAGGCAGATATTGTTATCGCTTCAACCGCTAGTCAACTGCCTATCCTTGGTAAGGGTGCCGTTGAGCAGGCGTTGAAAAAGCGTCGTCACCGGCCAATATTCATGGTCGATCTCGCTGTACCGCGTGACATCGAGGCTGAAGTAGGCGAATTGAGTGACATCTTCCTCTACACCGTCGATGATCTGCAAAATGTCATTGAGGAAAATCTTCAGACCCGCCGAGAAGCGGCCAGCGAGGCAGAGCAAATCATAGACCTGCAGGTCAACCAGTTCGTTAACTGGTTAAAATCACTTGATGCCGTGCCAATGATCCGTGCTCTGAGGGACAACGCTGATCATCTGCGCCAGGCTGAGCTGGATAAAGCGCATCGCTTGCTGGCCAGCGGTGAAACCGCAGAAGTCGTGATCGAAGCGCTGGCCCGTTC
>JASJFV010000300.1:0-11182 GCA_033791885.1 Gammaproteobacteria bacterium
CCGGACCTGATAGCCAGATGAGCGCCGAGATAGCCGCCCAGCAACGACCCGAGCAGCAGTGCCGGCAGCCAGGACCAGCGGATTTCGGCCAGCAGCCCCAGGGTCACGGCACCGGTGGCATTCCAGAATACCCCGACGAGTATTAAGGTGTAGGCGATTGCACGGCGGTAATCCAGGCCAAACCAGCGTACCAGCCATATAGTGCAGAAAAGCCCCGTACCCGATGTCAAAGAGCCATTGAGCACGCCAATCAGCATCAGCACAATACCACCTGTCAAATAGCCGAATCCATCACGATGCATGACCTTTAAATCTACACCCATATCGGGGCGGCGCCAGGAATAGATGGCCAGTCCTACGGTCATTAGCCCGAGAGAAAGGTTGGCAATATTTTCCGGTACCGTGAGAATGAAGCGTGCACCAGGGATAACACCTACTACACCGGTGACCAGTATGAAAAGGGCGAAACGCCATTGCAGCTTTTTTTCTCGTGAGTGGCGAATGGCAGCACCAACGCCAAGAGCAACACTGGCAATTTTGTGGGTTGCGAGTGCGACAGAAAATGGCAGGCCAAGGAAAATTAGCGCTGGCAGCTGGAGTAATCCCGCACCGCCGCCGGCGTATGCAGAAAAAGTATTGGCTAGAGTTGAGATAAAAAAAAGCAGAATTTGTTCAAATAGATCCATTCTCAACTCTGTCAGACATTCTTAATGATATTGAAGTATTATTATGTTGGACTATTATTGCTTATTATCGCTATGTTGCTCAGTAAGTTGCCTGATAGTCTTGAGCAGCCCTGTTTGTGTCAGACACTAATTATTACCTGTGAGTAGAAGTATGCCTAATCTTAATTTACAACCTGTTCGTCTTGTACTGTTTTTGCTGCCTGCTTTTTTAGTTTTCCCGATTGCAGGCTACCCCATCAGCAAATGCCAGGACGAGAATGGTAAATGGCACTACGGAGACAACGCAGCTTCTGTCTGTGGTAATGCGAGGATTACTATAATGGATGACAGGGGGCGTAAGGTTGATGAGGTGGCCCCGCCGATGACAGTTGAAGAATTTAACGCACTTGAAGCCGAAGAAATACGCAAGGCCGCCGAAGACAAACTGGAGGCCAAGCGTCAGCAGGAAAGGCGACGTATACTGGCTATCTACCCACGGGAAGAGAGCATAATTCGTGCGCGGGATGAACGGCTCAAGGGGATGGATAATAATATCAGGGTGCAGGAAGAGCTGATGGATGATATGCGCCTTGATTTGAAGGCGCTGGAAGCAAAAAAAGTACCCGCAGATGCAACAGCGAAGAAGAAGCTGGAGTCACGGAAAAAATTGCAGCAGGCTAATATTGACGAATATTATCAGGCAATTACCCGGCTGCGTCGCGAGCGTGAACAAGCTGCGCAAAAATATGATCGCATTCTCAGAGAGTTTCGTGAGCTGACAGGGGAATGAGCTAATACTCGCTCCTGGCTATCTGCCCGCATTAGCTGGTGTGGCAGGTAGAAAGAGCGATTTCTGGCAATTACTAACGCTGTTCGCAATATCCACATAAAAAGCATTGATTGACAGAAGCCTTCGAAAGCTGAAGAATGTGCGACCACTTAATACCCGAATCATCAAGCAAGGAGTTTCTGAGCAATGATTAAACCTCACGGTTCCGATGAGTTGAATCCGTTATTCGTTTACGATACGGAAAAACATGAAGCATTATCCAAAGAGGCAGAAACTTTGCCTTCCATCACACTTAGTTCATCCGCTGCCGGCAACGCCGTTATGCTCGGTGCTGGTTATTACAACCCATTAACAGGGTACATGAATGTCGCTGATGCCGTCGCCTGCGCTGATAAAATGGTGACGACAGATGGTGTTTTCTTTCCCGTTCCTGTGTTAAATCTGACCGAGAAGGCCGAAGGCTTTTCTGTCGGTGACCGTATTGCCCTGTGTGATCCCAATGTAGATGGAAGACCTGTGCTTGCCGTGCAAACCGTTACAGCAATCGAAAATGTCAGCGATGCGCAGATGGCCCTGATGACTGAGAAAGTGTACCGTACAAATGATCCGGAGCACCCAGGGGTTGCTGCGTTTAATGCACAGGGTCGGGTTGCTATCTCAGGACCAATCGAAGTATTGAATTTCAGCTACTTCCAGTCTGAATTTCCGGATACCTTCCGCACTGCAGTCGAAATACGCAATGAAATAGCAGAGCATGGCTGGAAAAAAATTGTCGCGTTCCAGACCAGAAACCCTATGCATCGAGCTCATGAAGAGCTGTGTAAGATGGCAATGCAAGGAGTTGACGCCGATGGTTGTATAATTCATATGCTGCTCGGCAAGCTGAAGCCTGGCGATATTCCTGCACCAGTACGTGATGCATCTATACGTAAGATGGCTGAACTGTATTTTCCACCAAATTCTGTAATGATTACCGGCTACGGTTTCGATATGTTGTACGCGGGTCCTCGTGAAGCCGTTCTGCATGCATTATTCCGTCAGAACATGGGCGCAACACATTTCATCATTGGTAGAGATCATGCGGGTGTCGGTGACTATTACGGTGCTTTCGACGCGCAGACTATCTTTGATGAAGAAGTGCCTGCAGACGCATTGGATATCGAAATCTTCAATGCCGATCACACCGCTTATTCGAAAAAGCTGAACCAGGTTGTCATGATGCGTGATGTTTCTGATCATACAAAAGATGATTTTATTCTTCTTTCTGGTACCCGGGTGCGTGAAATGCTGGGCAATGGTGAAGCACCGCCACCTGAGTTCTCTCGCCCAGAAGTAGCGCAAATTCTGATGGATTATTACCAGAGTCTGGATTAAGCGCGCTTCAGTGGTCTAAGTAAATGAAAAGCCGCCAGTTTATGGCGGCTTTTCTTTGCCAGCTAGTGAGGGTTTTTTTCAGAAATTCTGGTAGCATCTGTAGATAGAGTATCATCTTGAACCAGGATCTAAGCACGTTAAATTTCTTCCTGATATGACAAAATTATTCATCAATCCGAATTTATCGGCATCCAGGGGTGGCTGTGAATAGCACTGCAGTCGGTATCCTGTCTGACACCCATGGAGCCATACACCCTGGTGTTCTGGAAAAGATGAATTCCTGCGATATTATTATACATGCCGGCGATGTTTGCGGAGGGCATATCCTCGAACAGCTGATGCCGAAAAATGGCCAGCTGGTTGTTGTCAGAGGAAACAACGACGTGGCCCAGCAATGGCAAAAAGAAAGCTGCTTCAGCCTTACAGAACTACCGGATGAGCGACGAATTGATCTTCCAGGAGGGACCATGGCAGTTATTCATGGTCACCAGTACTGGAGTCGGCAAGACCCGCAATCAGCTATCCTGTCACACTTTCCTGAAGCGCGTGCAGTGGTTTACGGGCATAGCCACTATGTACAACATGAGAAAGTCGAAGGGCAATGGTTGTTGAACCCGGGTGCTGCAGGTAATCGACTTAACCGGGGAGGATCTTCATGCCTGATTGTCAAGGCAAGCGAGGAGAGCTGGAAGGTCGAGATGTTCAGGTTTGTGAATGAGTGAAAGCTTGCGCGTTAAGACTTAACAATACTAATCGTTCTTTGTCAGGCATTCTGTTAATGGTTTTACTTTTCAATCGTGCTGCTATGTAAGGGGTATTTACCATGCTTACGGTCGAGGAAATAGTGCCGTAGTGTGACGTCGATTGTCTTAAAGGCTAATTTCTTCCACGGGATATCTTTCTCGGCAAATAGCTCCGTTTGCAGACTCTCCAGGCCAGGGGAAAAGTCGGTATTTTTTAAATCAGCAAGAAACATCATGTAGACCTGTGAGATATGCGGCAGACTAAGGACGGTATATAGTCGCAGGTTTTCCAGCGCGGCATTTGCCTCTTCGGCACTTTCCCGTAACGCGGCCTGTTCCAGCGATTCCTCATTTTCCATGAAACCGGCTGGCAAGGTCCAGAATTCGTAGCGTGGATTAATCGCGCGTTTACAGAGCAGGACTTTATCCTCCCACACAGGCAGGCATCCGGCTACGATCTTCGGATTCTGATAATGTATGTCACCGCAGTTGGCGCAAACATGCCTGTGACGATTATCGCCTTCTGGCACTACCAGGTTCACCAGGGAGCCGCAATTTTGACAATGTTTCATAGTCAGATAATCATTAAATTAGCGAGTTTTTATTATCACAATAGCATAAAGGACACAGCGCTATTTATACTGCATATCAGGTCCATATATTTATTCTAAAGGATCCAGTATTAATTATTATCTTGCAAGTGTTGAGAGTTAATTCTATCTATTTAAGGGGTATATCTTGTGAAAACATTGCGGGTATTTTTCAACGAGGGCAGTTGAAGTTTAACAGAGTCACTGACTATGTTCGCATATGGTAGAATAGCCGGCTAATTTTCGCGTAAGGATTTCCCTGATGCCTAGAGTGCGTGCACAGCTTGCCAGTGCTACTGATCCTGAATGGGTGCAAGTAATTCTGGATGATTTTGATGCTTTTCTAATCGATCATGCCAGTTGTGAGAGAAAAGCGATGGCCTATGCCATGTCTGTGGTGGTGAAGTACCCTGATCGTACAGAAATACTCCCTGATTTATTGCAAGTGGCACAGGATGAGCTGGATCATTTTCGTGATGTTTTAGCATTGATGGACAAGCGAGGCCTGCAGATGACACCAGACCAGCCAGATCCGTATGTCAATCAGCTGATCAAGGTTTGCCGCCATGGGCGAGATGAACGTCTACTAGACCGTTTACTGGTAGCATCAGTTATTGAAACACGTGGAGCTGAACGATTCAGAATTATCGCAGAAGCTTTAGAAGATTCTGAATTAAAGGAATTCTACCGCGACTTGTGGGCGACAGAAGCAAGGCATGGTGATGTGTTTAAAAAAATGGCGTTGAATTATTTTGATCAGACTGAGATCGATCGTCGCAACCAGGAAATTATTGAGGCTGAAGCAGAAATTATTGCTGGCCTGGAATGGCGCCCATCATTGCATTAATTTTATTATTTTTCGTATCCTTCAAAACTATTTTTATGTGTTGACATGAGTGAACTGGAAGACCAATTATTACGTCGGCGTACATTTGCCATCATATCGCATCCTGATGCAGGTAAGACGACCCTGACAGAAAAGTTGCTGCTGTTTGGCGGCGCGATTCAACTCGCCGGCGCAGTGAAAGGCCGCAAGGCAGAACGCCATGCCACTTCTGACTGGATGGAAATGGAGCAGCAGCGTGGTATCTCCGTCACCACCTCGGTTATGCAGTTTCCATACCGGGATCGAATCGTCAACCTGCTCGATACGCCTGGTCACGAAGACTTTTCGGAAGATACCTATCGAACATTGACCGCAGTTGATTCTGCCTTGATGGTCATTGATATCGCAAAAGGTGTAGAAGCGCGCACGATTAAACTGATGGAAGTTTGCCGTTTACGCACAACGCCAATCATGACATTCGTCAATAAAATGGATCGCTTCGGTAGAGATCCGCTGGAAATTCTCGATGAAGTAGAGCAGGTCCTCAATATTCGTTGCGCGCCGATGACCTGGCCAATTGGTATGGGAAATGAATTTCAGGGCGTCTACCACCTCTACGAGGACCGTGTATATCTTTACCAACCCGGGAGCAAGGCAATCGACGGGCAGGTGATTGAAGGAATTGATTCTGCAGAAGCAGCAGAGACCCTCGGTACCATGATAGACGAGCTGCGAGAAGAGATTGAACTGGTACGTGGTGCCAGCCATGAGTTTTCACTGGAAGATTATCTTGATGGTTCGTTGACGCCCGTGTTTTTTGGTTCAGCTATTAATAATTTCGGTGTGCAATTACTACTGGATAGTTTTGTTGAGCATGCACCGTATCCAGCTCCACGGGAAGCACAACAGCGCATAGTCGCTCCAGGTGAAGAAAAATTCACCGGTTTCGTGTTCAAGATCCAGGCGAATATGGACCCGGCTCACCGGGACCGCATCGCCTTCTTACGTGTTACCTCAGGTAAGTACCGGCGTGGCATGAAAATGCGCCATGTCAGACTGGGACGGGATGTGATTGTTAATAATGCACTGACTTTTATGGCAGGTGAACGCTCGACCGCAGAAGAGGCCTGGCCGGGAGATATACTCGGTGTACACAACCACGGGACGATACAAATTGGTGATGCTTTCAGTGAAGGCGAAGAACTGAAGTTCCTCGGTATACCGCATTTTGCTCCAGAACTGTTCCGCCGAGTGATTCTTAAAGACCCGTTGAAGAACAAGGCATTATTGAAAGGGCTGCAGCAGCTTAGCGAAGAAGGTGCGACACAATTATTCAGGCCGCTGGAGTCCAACGAACTGATCCTTGGTGCTGTCGGTATATTGCAGTTTGATGTAGTGGCCCAGCGTTTGAAATCCGAATACAGAGTTGAATGCATATTTGAAGCGGCGAATGTTACGACTGCCCGCTGGGTTGAATCCAGTGATGAGCGGGAAATAGATATATTAAAGCAGAAGGCGTCGAGTAATCTCGCACTTGATGGTGCTAACAGCCTGACATACCTGGCGCCTACGCGGGTAAATCTTGAACTGGCAATTGAACGGTATCCCGGCGTCGACTTCCGTGCGACAAAAGAACATTAATTGTTCTCCGGAAGTTGCTGGGATTATTGCCCGCCATGCCGGCTAACATGAAATCAAACATGGAGAACAGAAAGGAGATAGAGTCATGAAAATGATTATTGCGGCTGTTATTCTCTCACTGCTGTTTGGAAGTGCATTCAGCCAGCAACTCGACAACACCGGGCGCATCGCCATCGATCAAAGGAAATACGTTGCTGAACCCGCAGCACGGCTCGCAAGGTGTGGCCGCATGGATTTCTCAGTTCACCTGATTGATGTCTATGTCGATCGTTTTGCAAACCACCTGGCATTGCATCCTGAGTCGCTGCGAGAACGACTATTCAAGATGTCCTACGAGCAATATGAGTTATTACGACTGGTAAACTGGCCTGATCCTCGAATGGCTGCTATTGAATGCGCTGCACACACACGTCTCGCCTTGGAATTAGTGGCCAGGTGGAATCTGCTATAACCTGCCTGTCTGCATCGAAATCACAATTAGCAGCTGAGAAATTTCAGCAGATAATAATTAAACACCTAATTGAACCGTTCATGTTTTCTATGGGTTGTATTAAGTTTAATTGAACGTTTGCAAACGGTTATCTAAAGCAGCCCATAAGGCTTGATTATTTGGCCTGTGCGGCCGTTCCTGGGTATCTGGATCGCTGGCCGAGAATTCAAATCTACCCCCCGATCGACTCAACATTTGAGTAGGTAAGGGTGAAGTAGAGGAGTATAATTATAGTTACAGTGAATGTAGCCGTTTATTCTTTGGACATAAGGCTTATTCTCTAATTTGCGATCTCAATTTTAGAGGCTTCTGAGTTGATGGAAATTAAACATAAAGATTCTGGTCAGGTTCTTGCCACAATTAATGCTGACAGTCTGACAGGTGCTGACCTGAGGGAATACGATTTGCGAGGCGCCGATTTGATCGGGCAGGACATGCAGGGTGCGGATTTCTTGAATAGTGATCTTAGCGGTGCCGACCTGAGTCACGCTAATCTCGGGCATGCCAAACTGCAAGGAGCACGATTCAATAACGCCATCCTTCATAAGGCAAACCTGTCGCATGTTAGTGCTGGAGCCGCACACCGCGGTGACGCAGCTGTATTTAATGAAGCAGATCTAACATGTGTTAATTTTGACAGAGCCGACTTGCGCAATACAGAAATGCGTAACGCCAACCTCGAATTAGCTTTCCTGTGCAATTCTGACTCACGCGATGCGGACTTCAGTGGCAGTTATATGCATAAACTGAAAGCACGACGTGCGTTGCTGATAGGCGTAAATTTCAGCGGTACAGACCTCACTGAAGCTGATTTCAGAGACAGTCACCTGAATAGTGCAAATCTCAGGGGCGCTAATCTACAGAGAGCAGACCTGTCTACCCTGAGCCCGGGTGGATACACCGTTCTGAACCTGGCCAACCTGGAAGACGCTGATCTGACAAATGCAAATATGCGCGGGACCCAGGTAGAGAAGGCAGATTTCAGGAATGCGAATCTTTCCAATTCTGACTTTACCGGTGCAGTTCTCGGTGGATCCAACATGCGCCGTGCAAACGTTAGCGACACAGACTTTAATGATGTTGAACTGGCAACCGTTAACATGGAATACGCAAACTTTTCCCAGGCAAAAAATGCTGATATCCCTTCCTATAAGATGCACCTTCGTTGAGATATTCGTAACTGGCGACTGGGTAGTTGTTCCATAGAATTCTTTGAGCAAATACTCTGCAGCAATTCCATGTTAGCAATGGAATCTCCAGTATGTCACCTGTGCGGTGTGTGGTGCAGGGCATCTAGGGTCGGCATGGACTCTCGTCAAGCAGTGTTGATTCCATCTATGTATACCGGTATCCGCGGTATTTGATTGAATGATAATCTGCTGGGACCAGGGGTGGAGTATTGTGCTAGAAAAGCCTGCACAGACCATTTATGGCGGCGCGCCAGGTCTATGGGTCAAATACCCGTAACGGATCACAGCAGAGAATCTCTCTTATGGCAGAGGGCTGCGGATCTAATATTTGCCCGCCAGATGGTCCGAAAGTAGGCGGAATAGATCAGTTTCCGTAAGCATTCCCATCACGTGGTTATTGTCGTCCAGTATCGGCAGGCATCCGAACCTGTTATCAGCCATCATTTCGACAGCATTGGACAAAGTATCGCCCGCTCTTGCAGTCAATACCGGTGTATGCATGACTTCTGATATCTCGTGGGGTGATTCAAAAAAACAGCGGGCAGCCATCTGCAAATCCCTGAGTGACACAACACCGACTACTTCATTTTCACCATTTACCACAGGCAGGTGATGAAAGTTTTTTTCGTCCATTACCTCAAAAGCGGATTTATAGTCTGCATCTTCCCGTATCGTCACAGGGGAAATGCTCATATGGTCTTTAATTAACATGGTGGTATTCCTCGTTTAGTGGTTATTTATTCGTCTTATGTACTTCAGAAATGTAGCAGCTAGGGATAACACATATCACAACAAATATCTGTGCTCAAGTTTTCGATTGAATATTCATGAATTGCACATCGCATAACAGCCGTCTGGCCGTAGAAAAAAGCATACAGCAGTCCTGCTGCGAGTGGAGTGCCAGGGTGAAATGCGTTTTTGTTCTGTGAAATTCGACTCTGCCTGAGCCATAAAAAAGGCCTGCATAATTGCAGGCCTTGAGGTTCATAACTGGTATTTTTCAGCTTTTTATTTTACCAGCGGAATGATGACCACACTGGTTTCATCCGGTACCCGCATCGATCCCAGCAAACGCCAGTCATCAGAGGATATCTGTACATTCCAGCGGCCTATCTCCAGGTTGGGTATTGGCCCTCTATAGATACCTGGAGATGTTTGTTCAACAAATGTTTCCTTGTCGCGGTCTGCACGTGTGGAATAAAAGAAGTTAATTTCAAGTGCCGGTGGTGGTGTATATACCGGGTCAGATGCAATAAAGACTACCAGTTGTTCACCATCAACTGACACCTGTGCTCTAAGTCCGTGTGACTGGGCGGCCTTATCTCGTCTTAGTTCACGGTTTATCTGCTTGCCGACTTTATAATAGTCATCGACAACCATGCCATCAAATGAAGTGATAGATACGGTAAGAAAGAATATTCCATAAATTACAGCAGACAATGGAATGCTAATGGCCAGCCATACCATGGGCTCTTTGTACCATGGGCGACTGAGGTCACTATTTTTATCATTCATAATCACTGGAACCAGTCAGCGGGAGCGATGAAACGAGCACTTTCTTCATCGGTAAACTTTTCATTATCCGTTGCAGTAACCTTAAGCGTAATGCTGGTACTGCGATCTTTTATGATGTCTTCACTTGCCCGGACCCTAACAAGCGTATTTGCGGTTTCTCCACTTTCAGTATGAATTTCTACGTCATCAGCATCGAGAACAGATCCTGGCAGGCCTTCCATGGTGATAATAAAGTTATGCGCTTTACTGTCCTGATTCATGATCTTTAGCTTGAAGACATTTTCAAGGTCTCCGTTTGTCGCCTCACGATAAAGAATATTGCGATCTCGGTTAACATCGAGACTTACTGGAATACGTGTAGCCAGAGACCAGCCCATTGCCAGAATTAGCCCGATAAGGATACTCGTGTAGAGATAGACACGGGGTCTGAAAATGTGCAGTCCTTCACCTTTAATTTCATTCAGTGTGGTGTAACGAATAAGGCCGGGGTCGTAGTCCATTTTACCCATGACATCATCGCAGGCATCGATACATGCCGCGCAGGCAATGCACTGGTACTGCAGGCCATCACGAATATCAATGCCTGTAGGACAAGCCTGTACGCAGAGATCGCAATCTATGCAGTCACCCTTGTCTACGGGTTTATCCTTGCCGCGTTTACGCGTACCGCGCGGATCACCGCGTTTCTCATCATAGGAAATGATCAGCGTATTGTCATCAAACATGACACTCTGGAAACGCGCATAGGGACACATGTAGATGCAAACCTGCTCCCGCAGCCAGCCCGCATTACCATAGGTAGCGAAGGCATAAAAGAAGATCCAGAATGTCTCCCAGGGTCCAAGGTTCCAGGTAGGGATAGCCTGTGCAAGTTCTCTAATAGGCGTGAAATAGCCAACAAAGGTAAAGCCTGTCCACAGCGAAAACAGAACCCAGATAACATGTTTGCCTCCCTTTCTTATGATCTTATTCAAATTCCAGGGTGATTTTGCCAGTTTAATCTGTTTCGGCCGACTACCTTCTACCTTGCGCTCAATCCACAAGAATACTTCAGTCCAGACTGTTTGAGGACAGGCATAACCACACCATAGTCTGCCGCCAACGGTAGTGAATAGAAACAGCGCAAGGGCAGAAATGATGAGCAATGCAGACAGGTAGATAAGATCCTGTGGCCACAGGGTCAGCATGAATATATTGAACTTCCTGTTTGGTAGATCAAACAGGATGGCCTGGCGACCTTCGCCCCAGCTTATCCAGGGCAGGATATAATAAAGACCAAGTGTCAGAGCAACCATCGCCACTCGCCAGTTGGCAAAGACACCGTGCACCTCGCGTGGATAGATTTCCTTACGCTTGGC
>JASJFV010000301.1:0-21689 GCA_033791885.1 Gammaproteobacteria bacterium
GTAAGAGATGGTGAAACTGCTTAGTAATCGTTACAAAGTGGTATATCGAGCTGTTCTTTGGAGTGATATTTGTATTTACTAATTTTCTGCTGTTGGCTGTTAGCCGGCATCCAGCTACGTGGTCAATCCCTTATCCGCACCATTTAAAAGGTGTTCAAATAACCAGGCCATGGCTGTATGAGATAATAAAACAAGGCTATTCAACAGTTTTTTGATAAGGTGATCGTAAATTTGATCCCTGCACGACCCACCGTCTATAAATAAAAAGGCCCGGATTTTCGGGGCCTTTTTATATGGTTTTACTGTAGCAGTTCTGAACTACAGGGAGTGATATATTCTGCGCTCTTGAATGCTCAGTGAACACTTCCGAATGATAAATCCATTGCATATGGCGGCAGTGGGATACCAGCTATCTTGCAGGCCTGTACAACCGGGCCATGCGGGAACAGGGAATAGAGGTACCTTTTCCCACCAAGCTTTTTGACATGGCTGGACATTGCTCTCAGCACCATGCGCGCACTGCATCCGGTGCCATTCTCTCTGCAGTGATCACGTAAAAAAAACAGGATTTCCCAGTGATTATCTGTCAGTGCAATGCCTTCCTCTTCTGCAAGCAGGATTGCCTTGTCTTTATTCCAGTCCTCAAAATTTTTCGGTATTTTGTTACTTTCCGTTATTAAGTGCGATGGTTGATAGTCCATATTTAAGCTCCCTTGACGTTTTTAAATATTAAATATGTCAGCTTGATAACTGTCGTTATTATTTAATAAATTCAGCATTGTGATGCCCATAAATATTTTATACAGCAATGCGCGAAGAATAACAAACTATTTTAGTCAGGTATTAATGAGTTATATGATTTTATTTCGACGCCAGCTTCAGGCAGGTCGCTGAGCAACCAGGATGGCACGGGTTGGGGCTGGAAGGCCCTCTACTGTTTTACTGAAATCATCGGGATCGAGAAAGTCTTTAAGTGAGTCAAATTTCATCCATTCTGTTGATCTTTGTTCGGTAAGTCCTGTGGTCGAAATATCAACAATTCGTATGTCTCTGTATCCACAGCGATATAACCAGGACTTTAATGCCTGAGGTGCAGGAATGAACCAGACATTGCGCATCTTGGCATAGCGGTCTTCTGGCAGCAGTAGTCGATCTTCAGCGCCATCATTGATGACCAGTGTTTCAAGCACGAGTTCACCACCAGGCCTGAGGCAGGAAAAAAGTTTGTAAAGATGATCGATAGGAGAACGGCGGTGGTAAAGCACACCCATTGAAAAAACAGTATCAAAACATCCAAGCCTATCGGGAAGCTGATCAATGCCTAACGGTAGAATATCTGCTGCAATGTCGTGACTGATGAATTGCGACAGAGCCTTGAACTGCATGTTAAAAAGTATAGTAGGGTCTATGCCCAGCACCCATGCTGCACCGGCACCAAGCATGCGCAGCATGTAATAGCCATTACCACAGCCGATATCCAGCACTCGTCTTCCCTGCAGGGGGGAGATGCTGTTATTCAGTCTCTGCCATTTAGTGTCTGAGCACCATTCGCTGTCTACTTTTATGCCAAAGATATTAAAAGGACCTTTGCGCCATGGATGTAGCGATAGCAATAAGTTTCGGATTTGCTTTGCCTGTTTGCTATCAATCTGTTCACTTTCACCGATTCGAACATGGGCAAGGTTTAGGTCAATCTTATCTGTGTTGAAATCTGAAAGTTGCTCCAGGGTCTCGCGCCAGCGTGAATAGTCACCATGAGCTTCGCAGGTTAGGCCTGCTTGTATGACCTGTTCGTCTAACCATGGCTGTAATGGAGTGTTGTTTACGCTGTTTGTCCAGCTTTTTGGATAGTTCATTTCTAACAGGATTAGTTGCCGGCATCAGTTACCAGGGAAAGGTTATTTTACAGGATAAAAAAATTGGCTTTGCACTACAGTAATTGTAGTGCTGCATAAGTTCAAATAATTGTGAATATTTACTTTCATTCTCAAGTATTTGGAAGTTTTTTTAAATAATCTGATCCAGCGCAAAGTTTTTAATGAAACCCTTGGGGTAATATGCTTTTTTTACCATTAAAAAGTCTACTATGGAGGCATACATGGGTCAGGATAAGTCACTCATTATTGATGGGAACGAAGCTGTTGCAAGAATTGCACATAAGACCAATGAAGTCATTGCAATTTATCCCATCACGCCTTCTTCACCCATGGGCGAATTATCTGATGACTGGTCATCAGCAGGGCAGAAGAATATCTGGGGAAATATTCCCGAAGTAATCGAAATGCAGAGCGAAGGCGGCGCAGCAGGCGCCGTTCATGGCTCACTGCAAGCCGGTGCACTGACCACGACATTTACCTCTTCACAGGGACTTCTGCTGATGATCCCTAATATGTACAAGATCGCGGGGGAACTGACACCGGCCGTTATTCATGTCGCTGCGAGATCGCTTGCCGCCCAGGCCCTGTCTATTTTTGGTGATCATTCAGATGTGATGGCCATCAGGCAGACGGGTTATGGAATGCTGGCATCAGGTTCGGTCCAGGAAGCCATGGATATGGCACTGATTTCCCAGGCGGCTACGTTGAAAACATGGATTCCCATTGTTCATTTCTTTGATGGTTTTCGTACTTCGCATGAGTTGGCTCGCGTTATAGATATCGATGACTCTGTCATCCGTGCAATGATCGATGAAGAAGATGTTGTCCAATTCAGGGCTCGCGCCATGTCACCCGACCGGCCTGTCATTCGTGGAACATCACAAAATCCTGACGTCTATTTCCAGGCTAGAGAAAGTGTCAATCCATTCTATGAAGCGATGCCAGATATCGTGCAGCAGACTATGGACAAATTTGCTGAACTTACCGGTCGTCAATATCGCCTGTTTGACTATGTTGGTGCAGAGGATGCAGAACAGGTCATCCTACTGATGGGTTCAGGAGCTGAAGCTGCAGATGAAACAGTTGAGAGTCTGCTGGAGGCTGGAGAAAAAGTCGGCATAATCAAGATTCGACTTTACAGACCATTCACTGCGCAACGCCTGCTAAAACTAATTCCCAGGTCATGCCAGGCTATTGCCGTACTGGATCGAACGAAGGAGCCTGGCGCGGATGGTGAACCTTTATATAAAGATGTGATGACCGCTATGGCGGAAGCCGTCATGCGCGGCGATTCTGACTATAAAGTTTTACCCAGGATAGCAGGTGGCCGCTATGGCCTGTCATCGAAAGAATTTACCCCGGGTATGATAAAAGCGATTTTTGATGAGCTTAAAAGTGAATCACCAAAATCACCTTTTACCATAGGCATCATTGATGATGTTAGCCACACCCATTTGGAGTGGGATGCCTCTTTCGAAACGAGCGCAGTTAAAAAGACCACGCAGTGTGTTTTCTATGGACTGGGAAGTGACGGCACAGTGAGTGCCAATAAGAATACTATCAAGATCATTGGAGAGGAAACAGACCTGCAGGCACAGGGATACTTTGTATATGATTCGAAAAAGGCGGGTGCTGTCACAATCTCACATTTGCGCTTCGGCGCAGAGCAAATACGTTCCAGTTACCTTATTGGCGCTGGGCAGGCGCAATTCGTCGCCTGTCACCAGGATATGCTCCTGGATCGTTTCGATATGCTTGAAATGGCAGCACCAGGTGCAGTCTTTCTGCTCAATAGCTCAGCAGAACAAGAAGAGGTGTGGGGTTCACTGCCACTCAACCTGCAACAGCAGGTGATAGAGAAGAAACTGAAATTCTATGCCATTGATGCATACCAGGTCGCTTCAGATAGCGGTATGGGCAGGAGAATCAACACCATTATGCAGACCTGCTTCTTTGCTGTATCAGGGATTCTTCCGGGTGATGAGGCGATCGAAAAGATAAAATCGGCAGTCGAAAAGTCGTACGGTCGCAAGGGCAGGCGAATTGTCGATATGAATTTCCGGGCCATCGATAATACGCTTGCAGCTATGTATGAGGTTGAGGTGCCAGAGCGCGCAACAGGCAAGATAGAGAAGCAGCAATTGATCCCTGATAGTGCGCCTAAGTTTGTAAGAGAAGTTACAGCAAGGCTTATTGAAGGTAAGGGGGACCTGCTGCCGGTGAGCATGCTGCCTAACGATGGTACCTGGCCGACGGGCACAGCTATCTGGGAAAAGCGCAATATCGGACCGGAGATCCCGGTCTGGGATGAAGAGCTTTGCATACATTGTGGTAAGTGCCCTTTCGTTTGTCCGCACGCGGCGATACGCAGCAAAGTGTTCCCTGTAGATGTGCTTGAAGATCCTCCTGTTTCGTTTAAATATGTTCCTGTAAAAGGAAAGGAATTTCCAGAAGGAATGCAAATCAGTTACCAGGTAGCGCCCGAAGATTGCACTGGCTGTGGTATATGTGTCGAGATTTGTCCGGTAAGAGATAAATCACGCTCGAGTCATAAAGCCCTGAATATGCGCAAGCAAGTACCCTTGAAAGAACAGGAAATTGTCAACTGGGATTATTTCCTTACCCTGCCAGAGTATAAACGCAGCGATATTCGCTGGAGAACCATGAAAGGGGCAATGATAAGTCAGCCTTTATTCGAGTTCTCTGGTGCTTGCGTGGGTTGTGGAGAAACACCTTATATCAAGCTGGCGACCCAACTTTTTGGTGACCGCATGATAGTAGCTAATGCTACAGGGTGCTCGTCTATCTATGGCGGTAATTTACCGACCACGCCATATTCAAAAGACCCGCAGGGTCGAGGTCCGACCTGGTCAAACTCACTGTTTGAGGATAATGCTGAATTTGGTCTTGGTTTTCGCCTGGCAATAAATGCACAGAAAGATCACGCCAATAATTTAATTGATACGCTGAGCGATGATCTTGACGAGGACCTGGTGACAGGGTTTAAACAGGCAGATCAGAGTGATGAAGCGGGTATTTATGAACAGCGCCAGCGTGTAGAGAGACTGAGAGAGCAGTTGCAGTCAATGACCGGGCATGAGGCACGCGCACTGGAAGGGGTTGCCGATTACCTGGTCAAGAAAAGTGTCTGGATAATTGGTGGTGACGGCTGGGCCTATGATATCGGTTTCGGCGGGCTGGACCATGTTATGGCCTCCGGTCGTGACGTCAACATACTGGTGCTTGATACGGAGGTGTATTCGAATACCGGTGGCCAGATGTCGAAGGCGACACCCAAAGGGGCCGTGGCAAAGTTTGCTGCTGGTGGCAAGACGATGAAGAAGAAGGACCTGTCTATGATCGCCATGGCCTACGAGAATGTCTATGTCGCCCAGGTTGCCTTTGGCGCTAAAGATATGCAGACGCTGAAGGCATTTATGGAGGCTGAGTCTTACCCGGGACCATCCGTTATCATTGCCTACAGTCCCTGCATCGCCCATGGTGTTGATCTTGCGTACAACCTGCAGCAACAGGAATTGGCATTGAAGAGTGGTCACTGGAATCTATTTAGATACGATCCTCGCCGCACTGAGCAAGGCAAGAACCCATTGCAGCTAGACTCAGCCAAACCGTCAATTCCATATGTTGACTTTGCTAAAACTGAAATGCGCTTCAGTATGCTGCAACGCAGTCAGCCGGATTCATCGAGGGAATTGTTTGGCCAGGCTGAAAAGGATGCGCATGAACGTTATGAACACTATAAAAAGCTGTCGGAAATTACCTATGAAAATGAAGACGCGGCTATAACCTCGAAGGAGAATTGATATGGATATGTCAACTGAATACCTCGGACTGAAACTTAAAAATCCCCTTGTTCCATCCGCCTCACCGTTATCGAAAAACCTGGATACAGCAAAAAAGCTGGAGGATGCGGGAGCATCTGCACTGGTGATGTATTCACTATTCGAAGAAGAGGTAAGGGAAGAAGATGATTTAATGGACAATTATCTCTACAGCCAGGATATTGGGCATAACGAAGCCCATGGATACTTGCCGGTCTCAGATAACTATCAGACAAAAACGGATGAATACCTGGCACAGATTTTTTCACTAAAGCACGCACTGGATATTCCTGTTATTGCCAGTCTCAATGGCGTAACTGTCGGCGGATGGGTTGATCACGCACTGGAAATTCAGCAGGCAGGGGCAGATGCACTGGAGTTGAATGTTTACTACATTGCAGCGGAACCCGATAAATCAGGAAGAGAAGTTGAGAGCCTTTATGTAGATTTATTAGTTGAAATGCGAAAACACATCAACATACCCCTGGTGATGAAACTTTCTCCCTACTTCAGTTCTGTCGCCTACATGGTTCGTGAATTACAGAAGCACGGTGTAGACGGTGTATCATTATTTAACCGTTTTTATCAGCCTGGTATCGATCTTGAAACTTTGAACATTATTCCAGAATTGAGTCTTTCTTCTTCGCAGGAGAGCCTTCTCGCAATGCGTTGGGTGGGTCTGCTTTACGGTAATGTAGACATTTCCATGGCCGCTACTGGCGGTATTCATACTGCAGAAGATGCACTGAGAATGCTGATGTCCGGTGCCAATGTGTGCCATCTATGCAGCGTCCTGCTTAAAAACGGTCCTGGCTATCTTGCTAAGATCCTGGCAGAGATGGAAAGCTGGATGGAGGCACATGAGTATGAGTCGGTGTCACAGTTAATTGGCAGTGCCAGCAAACTCAATGCAGTTGAACCGGCGGCTTTTGAACGGTGTAATTATTTACAGGTATTGCGTAGTTACCAGGGGTGAAAGCGCCAGGGGTTAAACACTAAATCTAATATGCTGTTTGAAATGAGGACAAAAAAAGCCCGGCTATGCCGGGCTTTTTAATCGCACAGTAATAATAATTACTGACGTTGACTTGGTACCTTCAGAGGAATACCGGTATTCATGTATGCCTGGTAGAGTTCAAGTGCAACATAAGCATCGCTTTGAGGCTTCAATGGCTTGGCACGTACCTGTTTATTGCAGCCACCGTAACGACGGTGGATTGTACCCAGCGGCTTATTTGACTGTGCCCACTTTGTACGATAAACCGGGAAGCCTGTACCCTGGCCGAGTCCTGCGCTGAGAACGTCACCGCGGATCTTGTTGCCCGAATTCTGTACGTGACAGGTGGCACATGAGAAGTTTAGTTGACCACGGCGTGCCCAGTAATATTGCTTGCCTTTTTCATAAACAGCAACAGCTTCAGGACTATTCAGTTTTACAGCCATCTTTTTCCCATTCGACAGCCGTTTGAAGGCGATAACCAGTCGGGCCATATTTCCTTTCTTCAGGTCTTTAATGGGCTCTTCACCATTGCGTACACGGCATTCATTAAGGTCAGCTTCGATGGTATGCATCTTTTTGCTGGTCTTGTCATAGAATGGATAAGCGACAGCAAGACCTTTACCGCCATTCTGGAAGCAACTGGCATAAGTTTTACCGTTTTTAAATGGTGTGTTCCACATTTTCTCACCTTTCTCGACGTCTTCTTCGAAAGGTGGGAAATCCATCATCAGTTTCCAGTTCTCTACGCGATCGGCATACTGTGGCAGTGCGTTCACACCGTCATTGTATGCTTCCAGTGGTACAGTCGGGAATTTTTGCTTGAAGTATCCCTGAAATTCTTTCAGGTCTCCCTCAGGACTTGCTGAAGCAGTCATCGGGGCACCGAATGCTATCCCTAGTCCTGCCAGCATTAATATAAGTTTTTTATTCATAATACTCCTCCTGGTAGCAATGACCAGACCGATCTATTGTTGGCCTGGTCATTTCCGTATAAGTGTGCTTATTTTATAGCTGATTCAGCGCCGCCTGTTTCACCTTTGTTATCCTTCCAGGAAACACTGATTTTATCACCGGATTTTGCACCTTTTACACGGATGCCGACCAGTGGGTTTTTGGAAACACCCGTACCCATTGAGACGTCTGCAACACTTTTACCTGCGACGGTAAAGTTCAGTGTCTGAATGAAGTGAGCAGGGATTTCCTTTTTTGTTTTCTTGTCCTTGCGTGATCCAGTCTCCATTGGATGCTGAACCAGTACGAGGATTTCTGTTGCATCGCCCTTTTGACGAGCCTTGATTTTCGTTGCCATTATTTCAGTACCTTAGCTAATTTGAACAGGTGGGTAGTGGAATTAACCACCACATCCGCCGACGGTTACTTTGACCATTGCGGAAGCTTTAAGAATTTTTCCGCCCGAATTGACATAAACAAGGATGTCAGAGGTCTTGCCCATTTTCACGCGTGTGCTGTAGTAGCCTACACTGGCACCGCTGAAGTCCACCTTTGTTGCAAGTGGCGTTGGGTTTTTTGCGACCATAATTGCCATACTTTTGATGTCTGCAAGTGTTGACTCAACCTTGACAGGCACAACTGCACCATTTTCAGCCTGCAATGGGGCTTTGATCTTGATGTCCTGGCTGTCTGCTGCTCCATCAGAGCCAAATGCTGCTTTGCTTGCAGATGCCACGTCTTTCGCATTGAATGCGTCAGTTGCCCAATCTGCTGCCAGTACCTGGCCTGATCTAAGTAAACCGGCGCCTGCTGCTACAGCTAATGCACTGCTGGCGACCGTTCCTTTCAGAAATGTTCTACGCTTCATGTTTCCAAGCTCTCCTGATATTGAATTGATACCATCCCAAACTAGATGGTGTATAGAAATGTTACGATATTGTCGATATCACTTTCAGAAATAATCTTATGACGACCGAAAGGTAACATGGACGAATTAGGATTGGCTACAGTGGCATCCCAGATTTGAGCGCGAAGTTTCGCTTTATCGGGGAAGCGTGCTTTCATGCTGACCAGTGGTGGGCCAATATTGCCAGACGCAGGCAGACCGGATGGCCACTTCTTTGTCACAACGTCGTGACAGGCCAGGCAATTGCCTTTTTTGCGGTTAATCATGGAACACCAGCCTTTAGTCGCTGCATCAGCTGATTCCAGCTTTTTGCAACCTTTGTCGGTTGGCAGACTGTCACCTGCTACAGCAACTGGCATCATAGCGAGATTACCCGCTAATAATGCCGCACCAGCAGTCGTGACTATAGAGAAAGTTTTCCTCATATTTTTTGGCCTCCTCAAGCACTTGGTTTTAAACTACAACTTAATTAACAATTTTAGATTGTGCCGATATACGTTTGACAAGTTGTCAATGCGCTATGGCGATTATTTTGTGTACGTAGCATACATATATGTTTAAGTGATCGCAAAGAAAAAATAGGGGTTTTTTTGAGCATGCGCCTTATTATCCCTTTTAATCCCGTTTTAAAAATAATTAGCCCAGCAATTGTGTGATTAATTTTGTTTCTCCAGTGCGTCCAGCGCTTTTAGTTCTTTTATTTTTGCCGTGATGCTGGCCTGTACATAGAAATCATCTTTTTTCGCCAGTGTGCGGGCGATGTTCAACTGTTGCACAGCAGACTGGTAATTACCGACCAGTGCATAGGCTTCGGCAAGCGCACGATGGGACTCAAGTTGTGACCCTGATTCGCTTTCTGCATGTGACAGCATCTCGTAAAACCGGAGATTTTTTGGGTGTGCCCTGACGCCCTTGCGAAGAACCTTGCGCGCCTCGGTATAATTAGATTGCTGACCGAGTTCTTCCGCATAGTACGTGATGGCAGAAAGCGAGGATTTGTCAGTTTCATAAATGTCGCGAAATAATTTAACGCTCAATTTATGGTTTCCCTGCTGTGCTTCGATTTGAGCCTGTAATATTTTGAACAAGATCTGGCCGGGTGCTTTTTCAAGCAACATAGAAGTCTGTTCTCGTGCGGCGTTGTATTCACCTCCCTTTAACAGTGCAAGTGCGTAGCCGTAACGGTCTGCAAGCGAAGCAGAATCCTTGTTGTGAACTTTTTTCCTGTACTGGATGATAGCGTTTTTTGCCGGTGCATTGTTTACAGTCAGCTTCGCGTGCATCAGTGTGAACTGGGTATTGTCATTTTTTGCCGTATGCGGGAAATTTGCAGCCCTGGCTTTTGCCTCAGCAATTCGGTCGGTGGTGATCGGGTGGGTCAGCAGGAATTGCGGTGCATTGGTCTCATATAAAGTGTTTGCCTGTTGCATGCGTTGAAAAAATGCAGCCATGGCGTCGGTATCATAGCCTGAATTGGCCAGGATATTGATGCCAATGCGATCTGCTTCACGTTCAAAAGAGCGTGTAAATGACAGCTGGCTATCGATAGAGCGTGCCTGAGTTATGGCTATTGCGGCTTCTGTCGCTTGCCCGCCTAACAGAATGCCGGCAAGTAATGTAGCGAGGTTTGGCAACATGTTCTGTTTTTGTGCACTGATCATGCGCGGGATATGCTGTTGTGTCACATGTGCTATTTCATGGCCCAGTACTGATGCGACTTCAGCCTCATTAGCCGCTGTCATCAGCAAGCCGGTATGCACACCTACATATCCGCCCGGGACAGCGAAGGCGTTTACCGTGTTGTCATTGACCATGAAAAAGGTGAAGCTGTCTTTTGGCAGGCCGAGGCTTTCAACTAAACGGTTCCCCAGTTTATCCAGATATTCGTTGACTGTCGGGTCATCGACAAAGTTCATGTAAATGCGTGCCTGGCGATAAAAACCCTCACCAAGTTGTTTCTGCTCAAGCGGGGACATGACCTGGTGAGACGAATCGCCCAGGTCTGGCAAGTTAAAGTCTGAGTTCTGACTGTGGGCAGAAGTCGCCAGTAAAAAGAGAGCCAGTATCTGAAGAATAGTTTTTATGAATTCGCGGTACATTTTGTTCAAATTATATATGAAGAATACAGCAGTGAAAAATGCGTAATTCTGTTTGGGGGGAATGGGGGTGTGCTTTATACATAATTTCTCTCAGCACATTACCTTTCCGCGGATAACGACATTCACGCATAGCAGTTTCTTTTGGCATCAGACATTAAGGAGACCCTCTATATATTAATATTATTAAATTACCATGAATGAATTATTTGTAATTCACAGGCGCAATGAATTATCATATGTGGTTGAATTATTTCATCTGATAGATACATTAGTAAATATTTATATATGTGTTTGAAAAACGGCTATTATATAGGCGATTATTACAGTTCGTCTCTAATATGGGTGCAATAACCGCAACCCACAAGTGTTTTTAGTATTTATTATTACCTAACCAATATCATCTATTTTTTATTAATTTATGGAGTTAACCATGTCTGATTTTGATCAAGAACTTGACGCACGCGGATTGAACTGTCCTCTTCCTATCCTCCGGGCAAAAAAAGCAATTAATGGACTGGAGAGTGGCCAGGTGCTGCGGATTATTGCCACTGATCCTGGATCGGTAAAAGATTTTGAAGCCTTTGCAAAGCAGACCGGCAATGTGTTGATGGACTCCGCGGAAAGTGGTGGTGAGTTCACTTTTCTGATGAAAAAGGGCTAATTACAATTTCAACACCTAAATCGGTGAATGCACCGTGGAGTGAAAGTTATGTCTGAGAAGAAACTTGCAATTATTGCGACCAAGGGTACCCTGGATTGGGCCTATCCGCCCTTCATACTGTCATCAACTGCAGCAGCCCTCGGCTACGAAGTAATGATATTCTTTACATTCTATGGTCTGCAGTTGCTGAAGAAAGATCTGAATCTGAAAGTAAGCCCGCTTGGCAATCCTGGCATGCCTATGCCCATGGGCATGGATAAATGGTTCCCGGTCCTCGGAACAGCTATACCAGGCATGGAAAGCATGATGACCATGATGATGAAAAACACCATGAAGAAAAAAGGTGTTGCCAGCATTGAAGATCTGCGTGAACTTTGTATCGAAGCTGAAGTACAACTCGTTGCCTGCCAGATGACAGTTGATCTTTTTGATATGGAACACAGTGATTTTATTGATGGCCTCGATTTTGTCGGTGCCGCCTCCTTTTTTGAATTTGCAGGAGATGCTGATATCACCCTGTACATCTGATATCACAGAAATTTGCATAGTTGCCTAAACTGGGGATGCGATAGATATCCTGTTTTTACCAGCTAGCGAAAAATGAAAGCCCGCATAAAATGCGGGCTTTTTGTTGCCTAAAAACCACAAAGTGGCGTAGAACACAACAAATATTAAAAAATCTTGGCTTTTTTATTGACTTACAGGTGAAATTTGCCCATGCTTGTGGTCACGAAGAGTCACAATCACTGATTCAAGTTGCCTGGAAACAACAAAAACAAATCTGGGTAGATCACAATTATGTAAATAATTTTTAAACTAAATATTTTAATTTAATATTTAAATCTATTTATCCAGAGGTAAAAAAGATGAGAAATTCCAAGAAGCACGCCTTAGCGATGGCTGTTGCTGTAAGTATGGCCTTACCAGGCGTTGCAATGGCAACCAATGGTTATTTTGGTAATGGCTACGGCGTCAAATCTAAAGGTATGGCCGGTGCAGGTGTTGCTATGCCGCTCGACGCCATGGACGCTACGACTAACCCGGCCAATATGGTCAATGTTGGCAGCCGTATCGATGCCGGTTTAAGCTGGTTCAGCCCACGTCGCAGTTATACCACTAGTGTTCCGAATCCACAGCTCCCTCAGCAAGCATTTCAGTTGGTTCCAGGTACTTTTGAAAGTGATAACGAGGATTTTTGGATTCCTAACTTTGGCTGGAATCACATGATCAATGATGTCAGCTCTGTCGGTATTACACTGGCCGGCAACGGTGGCATGAACACCGAGTACAGCAATGTTCCCGCTCCTTTTCCTGGTGGTCCTACTGGTACCTACTATGGCGGCACAGCTGGTGTTGATCTGATGCAGCTGGCCACCATGGTTACCTATGCACGCAAGGTCACTGAACAGGTTTCACTGGGTGTGACCGGTATCTATGCCTTTGCCCGCTTCAAGGCACAAGGCCTGGGAGCTTTTGGTGCAAACGGATTTTCAAACGACCCGGCTAACCTGACAAACAATGGTTATGATACCGCTGGCGGTTTCGGCATTAAACTGGGCATTACCGGTGAAATTAACGATATGTTCTCTCTTGGCGCGTCCTACCAGAGCAAGATCGACATGGAAGAATTTGACAAGTATAAAGGTCTGTTTGCTGAAGAGGGTGACTTCGATATCCCTGCTACCTGGTCACTCGGTGCGAAAATCAGCCCGGCACCACAGCATGCTATCCTGCTAGACTACCAGCGTATCGATTACACAGACGTAGCGGCAATCTCTAACCCGGTTCAAAACTTCTTCAATCCGGGCTGTGGTATGCCACCAGTAAGGTCAGGTTGTCTTGGCGGCTCGAATGGCGCTGGCTTCGGCTGGGAAGACCTGAACATCTACAGGATCGGTTACCAGTACGATGCCGGTAACTGGCAGGCGCGTGCCGGTTTCTCCACCAATGACCAGCCTGTCCCTGAATCACAGACGATGTTCAACATCATTGCTCCTGGTGTTGTGAAGAATCACTGGACCGCTGGCTTTACGACAAACGTAGGCAAAAGCAGTTCGCTGGACTTTTCATTCTCGTACGCACCTGCTGTAGAAGTGAAGGGCGATCATCCTTTCGCCGGTGCTAGTCAGCAAATTGGTATCGAGATGGAGCAGTATGAAATCGGTGCCAACTACACCTGGAGATACTAACAGGTCACCAGGCTCCACTTAGTACTGAAAAGGGAACTGGCTAACGCCGTTCCCTTTTTTTTTAAGTTGAGAATACTTTGAAATAAGTCGGGGATATTATGAAAAAATACTGTTTTGTACTAAATAGCTTTTCTCTGAAAAAAATACTTGCCGTGTTCGCTATCTCCAGTATGGTTGCTTTTTCTGGCACTGTATTTGGGCAGGAAGCTAATTCGGAAATGAAAACGGATCAAAATCAAACCGAGCAGGCAGTACCTGAAGCTGCAGCGGGCACATCCACAGATACCCCTGTGGCCAAACCTGACGGTGATTATCCGCCAATGATGTCAATCGAATACATCGGGCAGTTTTGTGCTGCATGGAATGCCGATGAGTTAATGACCAAGGGGCTGGCTGATTCGGAATGGGTAGATAATGACGGTGATAAAGGATTCAAGATTATCCAGCTTTATCGCAAGGACTGTCCTGATAGCCCGCATGTAGAAATGCAGTTCGAACGCCAGGATAACAAGGCAATGTGTGTTTATGCCGGCAAGGTTGAAAATCCTGAACTGGACCGTTCGGCCGATTACGAGATGTTCGCAGATACCAAGCGCTGGATAGAGATTGGCAATGGCGATTATGGTCCGATGAAAGCGATGATGCTTGGCCGCCTGAAGTTTAAAGGTCCAAAAATTGAAGCCATGGGCAATATGGGGCCGTTCAAGAACTTTCTGCTGCTGTTTGGTCATTTCCCTTCTGACCCGACGGTTTGTCCGTAATGTTTAAGTAAGAACTTTGTAGTTAAATAAAGCCCCGCATTGCGGGGCTTTTTTTTCATGCTTTCTCTATCTCATGTAAATGAGGTTTTATCCTCTTAATGGCTTATCCGGTGAGATGCGTCGGCAATATCCCAGGTAGACAAGAGGAATTACAAACAATGTCAGTATGGTCGATGCGACTGTGCCGAAGATTAGAGAGACGGCCAGACCGCCAAACACCGGGTCAAATATCATCACCATGGTACCCAATACGATGGCAATTGCTGTCAGCAGGATTGGACGCAGGCGAGTTATGCCTGCCTGAAATACTGCCTGTTCTAGACCGTGACCTGATCGCCGATATTCAATAATGAAGTCGATCAGCAGCAGTGAATTGCGCACCACGACACCGGCCAGTGCAATAAAACCAATCATCGAGGTTGCGGTGAAATACTGCCCCATGATGGCATGGCCGGGAAATACTCCGATCATGGTCAGCGGTATCGCACCCATGACTATTATTGGCAGCATGAATGACTGGAAGTAACCAACCAGAACCAGGTAGATCAGGATCAGGGCGACGGCAAACGCAGCACCCAGATCGCGAAACACATCGAGTGTCAGCCTCATTTCACCATCCCAGCGCAGAGTATATTCACCTGTTTTTGGTCCAGAGACGAAATTTTGTACCAGGTCAATTCCCCCTGGCAGAGGATGAGTATCAAGGTAGTTTTTCATTTTCATGATTGCATAAACCTGCGAAGTAGATGCCAGCTCACCGGTAACGTAAACTACCGGTACCTGGTCCTTGTGAAATATCGGCTTGTCAGCGATGCGTTCGCGAACCTCTGCTATCTCTGACAGCTGGATTTTCTTTCCCTGCGCGGTCAGAAAGAAAATATTTTCCAGGTCTGTCTGCTGAACTCTGTTAGAGGCAGAGATCTGGAACCTGATCGCCACTGGTTCCCTCTCACCGGCTATATGCACAGTACCGGCTTCAAAACCGCCGATAAAAGTATTCAGGGCTCGAATAATTCTTGCTGCTGGTATGCCTGCCAGCGCGGATTTTTCACGGTTGATATGAATTTCATACTCCGTCACATCATCCGTGACGCTATCATCAACATCAACAACGTCGGCAGTATTATCGAACACCTCTTTGCGAATTTCTTTTGCAATGCGTCGAAGCTCCTCATAATCCGGACCGTACAATTCTGCCAGTAATGTCGCCCTGACAGGTGGGCCGGGTGGGTCTTCAACCAGTTTTATGTTGGCACCCGTTATTGTTGCCAGGTCTAAAATCGCAGGCCGAAGCTGCTGGACTATATCAATCGATGATACCGAGCGGCTAAGTTTATCGGTCAGGTTGACGCGAACTTCGGCAACGTGGGCCCCCTTGTTGAGTCCGGTGCCGCGCAGCAGGCCATTGAAATCAGCAACGCCTGTTTTGCCTATGGTTGTTTCATAGTTTATGACATGGGGGGTGTCACGAACGATGTCGCCAACCCGCCTGGCTACACTGTCAGTGTTCTCTAAGCTGCTGCTTTCCGGCATATCAATGGTGATGTTGAAGGTATTGGTATTATTTTTAGGCAGCATCTTGAATTTGACCTGGTCATAGACTGGCAGCAGGAAGACTGCCAGCAGCAGTGCAACAACTGCCAGCAGGAACAGCCGTCTGTTGAGAGGTTTATCTGCCAGAGTTTTGAAAATGGCGCCATACAGACGTTCAGGGATGCCATTTGAGTGGTCAACTTCATGTGAGGACTTGCCATCGGCGGAAGTTTTCAGCCATTTGTTCGCTGCCCACGGCGCAACTGTATAAGCGATCGCCAGCGATACGATCATCGCAACCGGTACATAAAATGGAATCGGTGCCATGTATGGTCCCATCATGCCGGTAACCCAGAACATCGGCAGAAATGCCAGGATGACGGCAAAGGTGGCAAGATTGGTTGGCCGTCCGATTTCACTGACAGCATGAATGGCGGACCGTATCCGGTCTTCTGTGCCATGGCTATAGTGCCGATATATATTCTCGATTACTACGATAGAGTCATCGACCAGCAAACCTAGGGAGAGAATCAGCGCAAAAAGCGTAATGCGGTTAATGCTTTGGCCTGCAACATATCCAATCGCCAGAGTAATAAACAGGATCAGCGGTATCGTCATTGTAACAATTGCTGCAGCACGCCAGCCGATGGAAATAATCAACAGCAGGACCACTGTTGCTATGGCAATGGCGAGATGCTCAAGCAATATGTTTACCGCTGCATCTGCCCGTGCGCCATCATTGCGGGTGACATTGACGTTGATATCTGCAGGAATTAGCTGCGAACGGATTTCATCGAGCTTTGCCAGAACATCTTCAGCAACCGTTACTGCATTGCTACCAGAACGCTTTGCAATGGCAATACTGACAGCCGGAATTTCATAGTTGAGCGGCCTTATGCCGGAAAAGGCAGGACCGGCAGCAAAGCGGTGCTGCTCGGTGATTTCTGCCGGGCCATCGGTGATGGTGGCGATATTACTGAGATATACAGGTTTGTGTTTATACAGTGCGACAACGAGCTTGCCGAGGTCGTCGGCATTTTGCAGCATACCGCCGGCACGTACCTGCTTGATAGTGTTGTTACTCACCAGGGTGCCGGATGAAGAGCGGACATTGGTTGCATCGAGGACGTCTGTTATCTGTGAAAGACTGACGCCAAATGACTTCATTTTCTCCAGTTCAAGTTCGACATTGATGGTCCGTGGCCGACCGCCATGCAGATAGGATACCGAAGTACCATCTACGCGGCGTAAAACTTCCATTACGCGATTACCAACGCGACGAAGCTCTGCATCGTCTATCGTATCTGATGACAGCGAAATCGAAAGAATAGGAACATTATCAACATCAACTGGCTTCACTAATGGCTGCTCAGTTCCGGGAGGGATGCGATCTATATTGCTCATGATGTGATCATAAAGCTTGACCAGCGAATCTTCCTTGTCTTCACCTACATTGAACTGTACGGTCACCACTCCCATAGAATCTGTGGCTATGCCATAGGTATGCTCAACGCCGCGCATGCCCTGCAGAATGCTTTCCAGCGGTTTGATGATCAATTGCTCGACTTCATCAGGGGTGGCACCGGGCTTTGCCACAATGATATTGGCTGCGGGCACAATGATCTGCGGGTTTTCCTCACGTGGAGTAATGAGAAAAGCTGTAATACCTGCCAGAAAAGCAAATATTATGATCAGCACGGTCAGGCGGCTGTCGATAAAGTACTTCGCCAGCTTACCGGCTACGCCAAGATTGTTATCTTTGTTTTCATTGTTGGTCACTATTGCATCCTCATCTATTCTTTCGTCAGCCGAATCGGGCTACCGTCATAAACAGACTCAAAAGGTCCTGTCAGAATTTGTTCATTACCCTTCAGACCACTGCTGATCGACACTGAATCACCATTTTTTTTTCCTGCTTTGACCATACGAAAGCGGGCCTTATTATCAGCAGAAAGGATAAACACGCCTTTTGTTCCGATGTGCTCAACGATAGTGTCGCGAGGGACCAGGATTGATCCATCAGCATCAATCTCAGCGGTTACAGCGCTCTGTTGAATAACTGGCAGAGCCACCTCCGGAGTGGCAGCAGGCGCCGGGTTATGGCAGCCGGAAATGATTAGCACGCTGCCAGCCAGCAATGTCGACAGGAGAAAGCTGTTCGGTACTTTTTTATTTCTCATTTCGTCGCCTCATCAAAGTCATCCATTGCAAACTGTAATTCCAGTTTGCTTGCTTCCAGTATTAGTTGGGAGTTCAGTGTTTCTGAGCGGCTTTTCATTAATGCCTGTTCTGCCTGCAGCAGATCAATCAGAATAGTCCTGCCTTCGCCATATCGCGCGTTGACCAGGCTGACGGCTTGCCGTGCATCAGACAGATTGGCACTCGCCAGCTTAAGACGGTTCCTGCCTTCGTTAATTGACGCAAAGGCATTCCGTACTTCCTTGCGAATTTCGAGTTCCTTGCCTGCTTTTTCTGCCTGCAGCTTATTGCTCTCTTCGCGGGCTGCACTGACACGACTTTTGTTGGATCCACCTGAGTAGAGATTGATTTTTGCCACCGCGAGTACACCCCATGAAATTTCATCCACCAGCGGGTCGTCAGCATACAGGCTGCTGCGTGCCTCCAGCCCCAGTTGCGGTTTGAACGCACTGCTGGCAATACGGGTGCGGGCTTCGGCGGCATTGATACTTTGATCACTTGCCTTCAGATCATTGCGGTTTGTTAGCGCCCTGGTCTCGGCCGTACTCACCTCAGGCAGAACTACAGCTTTGGCTGTCGGTTTCAATGGCTCGACACTGATATCTGCAGCAAGGTCTTTACCCATGACCTGCTTCAAGGCATTCAAGGCCTGCGAATATTGCCTCTCGGCCTGAGAGATTACGCCCTTAACTGAAGTGTAATAAACTTTTGCCGTTAGATTGTCAGATGCAACAGTGCGGTTATCATCAAACAGCTGCTGAGTGGTTTTGACATGTTTTCTTGCAGATTCCGTACTGCTGCGGGCAATATTTATAGCCTCCTGAGCAGCCTGTGCGAGTAAATATGCTCGTTTTACCTGGTACACGACACTGGATTTTGTGCGGTTGTGCCGAGCCTGGGCCGAAGCATGATTTGCACGAGCTTCATCAATATCCGCAGTGATTTTTCCGCCCGTATATAGAGGTAGTTTTAATGAAAGATTGGCGAAGTAATTATCAGAAAAGCCCGGGTTATTCAGCGTGTCCGGATTAAAGTCTTCAGTTGCCACACTGCGGTTATTCAGTTTGCTGCCGAATGAAACGAGTGGGTTATCTGAATAGACGAGTCCGTAGTCAAGATCTATGACAGGCAGCTTGCCGGCCTCTGCAGCTTTTATCTGTTCGCTGCTGCCACGCATACCGGAGGCTGTACCCTGAATAACAGGATTGTTTTCAAGCGCGTAGTCAACTGCCTCATTCTGACTGATTACTTCAGCCCACGAAGCATGAGAAAAGCTGATTGCAAATGATGCAATTACCGCTAAATGTAAAAAATCATTAATTTTCATAGACGAATACTCTGTTGTGCTGCAACTGGGTGTGTCATTCAGGTAGCGGGGTGAACAAAAGCTGAGTACCCCAAGCGTAAAGGTATATTAGCAATAACTTATATATAAGCTAAGTGATATAGTCACAGCGGTAGTGAAATCATCTAGAACGAAGTCAACGCAGCAATGCCTTTGTGAAGTCACTCATTAGCTTCAAAAAACCATCCGTCTGGACGTGCGTGTTGAAGAATTTTCATTTCAGCCTATAGTTGATATGCTCTAGTTAGCATAATTACAATAGACAGTAACGCCTGCAGAGGCGAAGGGAGCGGAGATAATGAGCAGTAATGAGCAACCAGCAGCTAAACAGCGCGAGATAGACCCGGTCCAGTATCTGGCGACGCTGTTAAAGTTTGCTGTTGATAAAAAGGCATCGGATATTCATTTACGCACGCGTACACATCCTGTCGTTCGTATTGATGGTATGCTTCAATCGATTGACCGTTTTCCTGTTACAACGCCTGCCTTTATGAAGGAATTAACAAACAAGATTATCCCGGGACATAATAAAGAGGATTTTGAAACAAAACGCCAGGCTGACTTCTCTTTTGGTTTGAAAGGAATAGGGCGTGTGCGTGCCAATGCCTACTACCAGAGAGGCACAATCTCGATGGCATTGCGTGTCATCAGCACCGATGTTCCCAGTCCGGAAGCGCTCGGCCTGCCGGAAACCGTGCGCCGATTTGTCCATGAAGAACGTGGCCTGGTGCTGATGACAGGGGCTACTGGTTCCGGAAAATCAACAAGCCTTGCTTCAATGATTGGTCAAATCAATGCAACATACGCCAAGCACATTCTGACTATTGAAGACCCAGTGGAGTACCTTTTCACGGATAACAAATCCATTATTTCCCAGCGTGAAGTGGGCGTCGACACAAATTCATTTGCGGATGCCATGCGATCAGCCCTGCGTGAAGACCCCGATGTTATCCTGCTTGGTGAAATGCGCGACCCTGAAACTATCGATACTGCACTAACCGCAGCCGAAACTGGTCACCTTGTGTTCTCAACATTGCATTCACCTGATGCGGCGGAAACGATTAATCGCATAGTGTCTTCATTTCAGCCAAACGCACAGCCTACGATTCGCTCCAAACTGGCCGGTAATCTGAAAGGCATCGTCAGCCAGCGACTGATTCCACGGGCTGATGGAAAAGGACGGGCATTAGCGGGAGAGGTGATGACCTGTTCCGCATTAGTGCGCGAATATATCCTCGATCCATTACGCGTCGCGGAAATAGGGGAAGTGATAAAGAAAGGCACGGCGGCGGAGGGCATGATTCCATTTGACCGCAGTCTGCTTGATTTATTTCGGACTGGTCAAATTACTGAAGAGGTGGCGTTGCAGTATGCCAGTAGCCCAACAGACCTGAAACTGAAGCTGGAAGGTTTCTGATGGTGGCTGCCACTTTTAGATAAAAAAGATGCGGGTTGTGGTGCCGAAAAGTGATTAAGCATTGCCTTATATATGACGGTGCCATAGACTGTAGGGATTCTACTAAACAGGCAAGGCAATAATATGGCAGACAGACGTCTACAAGTATTCAACACCGTTGCACGTTTACTCAGTTTTACCAAGGCTGCGGATTCTCTGCATATGACCCAACCGGCGGTGACCTTCCAGGTCCGACAGCTTGAAGAGTATTTCAACACGCGTTTATTTGACCGGACGCATAACCGAATCAGCCTGACAGAAGTTGGTGAAAAGGTTTATACCTATTCAGAGCAGATTCTTGGCCTGTATCGTGAGATGGATAACGATATCCGCACGCTGACAGGCGAAATCATTGGTGTACTGGTTATCGGTGCCAGTACTACAGTTGCTGAGTACATGCTGCCGCGTTTGCTTGGAGAGTTCCAGGTATTGTTCCCGAAAGTAAAGTTGCGACTCAGGGTGTCGAATTCACTCGGCGTCGTACATATGGTCGAAAACAATGATATCGACGTTGGCCTTGTGGAATCCCCGGTCGGCAACAAAAGCCTGTCAGTTGAGGCCTGCTGGCAGGATAACCTGGTAGTCATCGTGGCACCGGACCATGCCCTTGCCGGGCAGGAAAGCGTCCACGTTAGTGAGCTGAAAAACTATCCATTTGTTTCTCGGGAAGAAGGTTCGGGAACACGCTGTGTCGTAAGCGATTACCTGGATGAAAATGATATGTCGATGACTGATCTCGATTTAACGATGGAATTCGGCAGCCCGGAAGCAATCAAGAATGCTGTCGAAGTCGGGCTGGGTATCTCGATTGTTTCTGAAACAACACTGATAAAAGAATTAGAGTTAAACACGTTGAAAGCGCTAAAGAT
>JASJFV010000302.1:0-4378 GCA_033791885.1 Gammaproteobacteria bacterium
AGCCTGTTACTGCCACCGGCCTCGGCCGATACGGCAACACTACCCGGCAAGTCGAAAAATAATATACACCAGTACAGCTACGAAATAATCAATGTCTACCCCCACGACCCTGGCGCTTTCACACAGGGGTTGATATATGAAGATGGCCACCTGTATGAAAGCACCGGCCGCAATGGTTTATCCAGCCTGCGAAAAGTTGAACTCGAGACAGGCAAGGTACTGCGTCAAATCGACATCGATAAAGCGTTCTTTGCCGAAGGGCTGGCTAGCCATGACGAAAAGTTGGTGCAGCTAAGCTGGAAAGCGGGTAGCGGATTTATTTACGACAGGGATAACTTCAAGCTGGAAAAAATATTCCGTTATCACGGTGAAGGCTGGGGGTTGACCCAGCATCGAGGTCAATTCATTATGAGCGATGGCAGTTCAACGCTGCGTATTCTTGATTCCGCGGCTTTCAACGAAATAAACAGTCTACCTGTAGCACTGAACGGAACTCCAGTAAAAAATCTCAATGAACTTGAAATGGTAAATGGCAGCATTTTTGCCAACGTCTGGCAGACCGATAGAATCGTCATCATTTCACCGCAAACTGGTCATGTGAAGGGTGTCGTCAACCTTTCCGGCCTGCTTGACAGAAACATACCTTACTCAAGGATTAATGTTCTAAATGGCATTGCCTATGACACTGAAGGTGACAGGCTTTTTGTTACCGGAAAACTGTGGCCGAAGTTGTTTGAAATAAAACTTGTGCGCTTAAATTAGTCACTGAAGACATCAGCCAGTGCATCAATATTTGCTTGCATAACTGTCATGAAATCGCCCTTCTGTGGGCGATTCATACAGGGGCTGAATACAACCACGTCAACACCTGAAGCGGACAGCTGTTTCTGCGTTTTCTCTATCGGCTGATCTTCCCACAGCATCCATTCAGCTTCATGTCGGCGCAAAATTAAGTTCAATACCTGCCATTCTGCTGGTTCAGGATAGACACCAGGCTCCCACATCAGGGATTTAAGGTTCAGCTCATAGCGACGACTCAGGTATTGATAAACAGGATGTGAGGCCAGTAATGGCTGCGCGGGCTGCAGACTGCTGAGTTCACTCATTCTGGCATCCAGCTGCATCAGATCATGATTCAGTTGCTTAAAATTCTGTTCAAATTCTTCTGCCAGACCGGGCCTGGCATTTTTCATAGCCGCTGCTATTTTCTCAGCCTGACGGCTGGCCTGGGTGAAATCCAGCCAGGTTGTAAATGCTATTCCTGCATGAGAATGGTCACCGGCAGGCCCATGCTGATGGGTGATTTCACTGTCAATTTTTATGTAGTCATCTTTGAATATGCTGGATGTATTGACCAGCTTGCGGCGTGGCAATGAAACCTTGCTGACCCATTTCGCGTAGCCCGCTCCATTCAACAGGATGAGGTCAGCCTGCTGGTAATCGCCGATGATCTTTACATCGGGCATCCAGAAAGCGGGGTCGACATCGGCCGGGGCAGGAAATTTCACATTGACGTGCTGACCACCGATACGCTGAGCAAAATACTGTAATGGGTAGTTGACGGTATATATCTCAAACTTGTCATCAGCTCGAGCAGTAGAAAAAGACAGAACGCAGGCGACAATCAAACAACAGGGAGTGAGAAACTTGTCGAACATCTTTCTCCCCTGCACTGCAACGCAGCAGGTTTTACTTTTCATCACAATATAAAACTCCGCACCAGTCCACCGCTATTGATCTTTACCAGCCAAAGCAGTGCCGTACAAAGCAGTGCAGACGCCAACAGGATAATCAGAATTTCTGCCGCGAGAAGACGCATTGTCGTCATCCGGCTGCAGCCAATACGAAATATAGTATTCATCTCATCACGTCGTATACGCAAGGACAAAATAAAAACCAGCACAATGGTCAGTACAGTCGCAATGCCAACAATAAATATTACTGCATTAATGACATTCTTTATGCGAAAGATATTCTCCATCAAGCCTTCAATCACATCATCCGGCTTGACTACCTGGTAGACAATGTCATCAAGATAGCGACCACGAAGCAGTGCGGAAGATTTATCATCATGTGGCTGTGCCAGCACCGCCGTGATGGGATATATTGATTCGTCACCATGAAAATGGAAACTATCAATGTTGTCTTCACTTATCTCCGTATACTGAAGTAGCTTCGCGTTGGCCGTTACCGTTTTTTCATCCTGATTTAGAATGACAGTAGCATCACGTGATTTCACCAAATCCTGGTGACCATGCCCAAAACCCTGTATTACCCAGGCCGTCCGCAGATCGACAAAAATGGCCAGGTCATCCGGGCTATGGCTGCGCGCCAGCACACCTGACACCTTCATCTTCAGTGGATAAACACCGGCGATATCAAACAGGTTGTCGGGTGATGAGACCAGGCTGCCACCGGGCACTACTGCCAGCCTTTCTGCAACATCTGCACCAATTACTGTCTCACCAAGGAAAGCATACATTCGTCCCTGTTCGATCTGCAGCTGACGAAAATCAAAATAGTCCAGTGACGTACCGACAATGGGAAACCCGCGTGACTGAAAGCGTACATAAAGAGGAATTGCCTGGGCCAGGTCAGTATCCTCAACCTGTCCTACAGCCTGCATATTAATTGCCTGTGGTGCTTCATCATCAAAATAGAGGCTGTTCATGACCAGGTCCAGCGCACTGCCTTTGGCGCCTATCAGCAACGGCGTATTAACGGCTCTTGATTGCAGCTGATGCTCGCTTTCTTGCAGCACTATCTGCAGTGCCAGAGGTAAGAATGCTATTAGAGTGATACTGGTGATCAGGACCAGTGTCTTGCCCCTGTTCCAGCGTACGTATTGCCAGGCAATATACAGGCTATCAATCACGCCCCGACCCCGTAAAATTCATGAAAGTCTACTACGCGATCAAAGCGCGAAAGCAGTTCATAATCGTGAGTCACCGCGAGTACAGTTGAGTCATCTTCATCAACACGGTTAAACAGCATATCGAGAATAAGCATTTTGTTTTCAGGATCAAGATTGCCGGTTGCTTCATCGGCCAGTATCAGTTTTGGTTGAGGCAACAGGGCACGACAAATCGCCGCACGTTGCTGTTCTCCCTGTGATAGTTGATCAGGATGACATAGCAGTTTATCGGCTATACCCATCTGCTGTGCCAGTTCTATCGCGCGTTTATGGACGGTCTTATTGAGATCAAGTGCCTTTGATATGCGATACGGGTGCAGAATATTGTCCATCACCGACAGGTAATCGAGCAGCTGGAAATTCTGGAACACAAAACCGATGTTCGAGATTCTGAAATCACGCCGCCCTGCATCCGGGAGTTGACTTACGGCGGTACCGGCAACATTTATATTGCCGTTTTCCGGTACGATGATGCCGGCGATCAAATTAAGCATGGTTGTTTTGCCTGACCCGCTAGGACCTATTACGGCAAGTTTTTCACCCTTAACAACCGTGAAATCAGGCACATTCAGTCGAAATGAAGAATTTGCATAGCTGAATTTCAATGATTCGATAGTGATCATATGGATGCTCAACTAATTTATTAAAAATATCTACTTTACACTAAAAATACAGGGGTGTATGTTATAAACTATACACCCCTGCATCCAGCTAAATCGTTATTGTATGGAAGACATTGTAACAACAAACACCCAGCTCTCAAGAGATGACTGGATAATACCTGCAATAGATAAATTGTGTGAATCCGGCGTCACTACAATATCGATTGTGCAATTATCTGAGCAGCTAAATGTCACGCGCGGGAGCTTCTATCACCATTTTACTGACCGTGAAGATCTCCTCACTGCAATACTTGAATACTGGGAAAGAATCTGGACGGTAAACGTAAAAGAAGATATCAAAGCCCAGAATCTGCCACCCGCAGATGCGTTACGATCTCTCACCCTGAATATCCGCACTAACAAGGCGGCACATTACGATGCACCTTTCAGAGCATGGGCTCTTCATGACCCGCTCGCACGCAAAATTTTGAACCGCGTTGATAACTTCCGCCTTGGCTACATAAGAAGTTTATTTGAAGCCGCGGGCTTTGCAGGTATTGATGCAGAAAACCGCGCCCGTCTGCTATTGCATTACGAGATGTCCGATCCTGCCTTTTTCGCCACCCAGGACAGGATTTTAGAAAAAAAACTGATCGACGAACGTCTGAAGTTACTTTTACAACCCCTACCTCACTCTAACTGAATAAACTTTGGAGGAATATAATGAAGCAACCACAAAAATACACCCTCACAGCATTGCTAACGGCAAGTGCGCTAGCCCTGTCACTGTTTTCGTCTTCCGCTTATGCTGCAGGTGGCAAAGTATCCAGTCCGACTGGCACGGCACCTGACCGTTATGTTT
>JASJFV010000303.1:0-8512 GCA_033791885.1 Gammaproteobacteria bacterium
CTGATGGAAAATATCACGGCGCCGGATCAGCTCCGGCCGGGTCTCGCTGGCGAGGGCTGCCAGGGCGGCATACTGGGAAATCGTCGGCGCAGCAATAAACATATTCTGGGCCAGGCGATTGGCTACTTCAATGTATTCATCTGGCATCACTAACCAGCCAACACGCCAGCCAGTCATGCCATAGAACTTGGAAAAGCTATTGATGACAAAAAGCTGATCACCACATGCCAGGGCGCTGGCTTCCTGCTTGTCATAGACCAGGCCATGATAAATCTCATCGACAACCAGGCTGGCATCCTTCTCTCGCACCAGCTGATATATTGCGGATAACTGCTGCTGCGGCATCAGCGTGCCAGTCGGGTTTGAAGGACTGGCAATTAACACTACCCGAGTATTCTCCCGCCAGTGACTCTCGACCAGTTCAGCGCTGAGTTGATAGTCGGTTTCTTCATTAACCGCCACTGACTGCACGTCGGCATTGTACAGACTCGCAATATGCCGGTTGCAGGGATAACCCGGGTCGGCCATCATGATACCGTCAGCGGGATCTAATAACATTGCCATTACCAGTTGCAGGGCACCTGATGCGCCGGGTGTGACAACTATTCGCTGCGGATCAATCGCCGCCTGCCCTGAATACTGGTGTGCGATATCCGCTCTTAATTCAGGCAGACCGTTCGCAGGCGTATAACGGGTAAGCTGCTTGTCCAGTGCCTGCTTGCCTGCACGGATTACCGTTTCAGGCGACGCGAAGTCCGGTTCACCTATCTCCATGTGGATGATCGACTTACCCTGTGATTCCAGCTCCCTGGCCTGTTGTAAAATCTTCATTACATAGAAGGGTTCAATCTGTTGCGCCCGTTGTGCCATTCTTGCAGTCATTCTGATTGCCGCCCTGCTCCTCGTTAGCCGTAATTCGTGATCAGGTAGTCAATGCTTAGCATTGACTCGTTAAAAGTGCCCAGAGAGTCTTCTATTAGCTCTACAGGCTCTCCCGGATCACCGAGCTGGTCCAACACCAGTCCTGCGCCGATAAATGGCTCATCGCGCGTATAATCGTTCACTGTAATGATAACGGGGAGACCTGCATTAATGGCGGACAGACAACCCATTTTAGAATCCTCAAAAGCAATGCACTCATCAGCTTTTAGCCTCATTTCTTGCAGCACCAGCTGGTATATCTCGGGGGATGGCTTTTTATTTTCGACAACATCTCCAGCGGCGATGATATCGAACCAGCCGAGCGATTCTTCACCGAGGTTGCTACTGAGTAAATATTTTACGTTTGATGGTGCCGTTGTTGTTGCAATTGCCAGACGTATCCCGCTCTCGCGGGCCTCTTTAAATAACCTTGCAACTCCACTACGCAGGGGTATTAAACCTTTCTGCAGCATTTGGTTGAAAATTCTAGTCTTGGTTATATAGATTTCAGCGATTAGCTCCTGCAGTGCTCTGTCTGCCGGTAATTCGGGCTGATAATTCTCCACGAAGTATTTCATTCGTTCTTTGCCTCCAGTTACACTCAGCAGCTCAGCATACGTATCTGCACTCCAGTGCCATTTAACACCGAGTTCCTCAAAGGCCTTGTTGTAGGCAATTCGATGGCCATTTCTCTCCGTGTCCGCCAAAGTTCCATCAACGTCAAATATCAATGCTTTCAGTGACATAGTAAATTTATACCCCCCCTATCAAAGAATCCTTGTTGCATCAGACCATAGAAATCTGCTATATGTTCGCGTCGTTAATTTTTCAACGGATTATGGCAGGAGACGCTATATGGCGGCCAGCAAAAAAACTGACCAGGAAGACACATTGATTCACGGTATTGAACCCTATGTTGCGAAAAAGGGTGAAGAATATATGAATCCGAAGCAACACGAACATTTTCGCAGTATTCTGAGTGCATGGCGGCAGGAACTGCTTGATGAAGTCTCACGCACGGTGCATTCGATGCAGGATGAAACAGAAAATCATCCAGACCCTAATGACAGGGCTAGCCAGGAAACAGATATTTCACTGGAATTACGCAGCCGTGACCGTGAACGTAAATTAATCAAAAAGATTGATGAATCTATCGACCTTATTGAAACATCGGACTACGGCTATTGTGATTCCTGTGGAATTGAAATTGGCATCCAACGCCTTGAAGCCCGACCAACGGCAACTATGTGCATAGATTGCAAGACACTGGACGAAATACGCGAAAAACAGCGCGCCTGAACCCTGATCAAGCAGCAGAATCCATTCTGTTTGACTAGCTTTTGCATCCAACAATGAGCACCATGCCCTTTAAAACGGCATGGTGGTTTCGAAATCCCCATTTCCAGACCATATGGCCTGCTTTATTTCGCACCACCCCTCAACCCTCCTATCAGCGTGAACGCATAGAACTCTGTGATGGAGATTTTATAGATATTGACTGGTGCGGCAATGACCAGCTCAATGCCCCTGTAGTCATACTGTTGCATGGCCTGGAAGGAAGTTCAGACTCCCAGTATATTCGTGGATTAGCCAGCTTAATCGCTTCTCAGGGCTGGTCTGCTGCTGCAATCAACTTTCGCGGCTGTAGCGGCGTGCCAAACCGGCTGGCGAAGAGTTATCACTCCGGCGCAACGTCCGATCTGAACGAAATCGTTGACGCTTTATCTGCGCGCCAACCTCAAACAGCACTGCATGCTGTTGGCTTTTCACTGGGGGGCAACCTGTTACTGAAATGGTGCACGGAGAAAGGTCAAACCTGCCATCTAAAGTCGGCCATTGCTGTTTCAGTCCCTTATGATCTTTCGCTGGCATCAAAGACTCTCGACCGCAATAAAGTCATTAACCGTCTGTATCGCGGCCGGCTGCTGCGAAGCCTGAAGCAAAAAGCCCTGCACAAGGTCAGTCAGGGGCTAATCGATCAGGATAAGTCTGATATTCAAAGCATACGCAGCCTGGCCGAATTCGATCAACAACTCACCGCACCGCTGCATGGTTTCGACAGTGCCAATGATTACTATTGTAAATCCAGCTGTTTGCCACATCTGCACAAAATAACAATCCCGACATTGCTGATACATGCTTTCGATGATCCCTTCATGGATAGCAGCGGCATTCCTCAAGCAACTGAATTATCTGAATCAACACAGCTTGAACTTTCTTCACATGGCGGTCATGTTGGCTTTTACCAGCCAGCACTGAAAAAAAACAATTACTGGCTCGAGACCCGCATCTCTGACTTCTTAAATGCAGCAGTTTAACTGTTACGCGAGGAGAAGATAATTCGCAGGAATCCTATCCTCTTTGATAACCTGCCATTGCAGGTCTTTGCGCGGCCTGCTTTCTGTAGCACGCATTAAAAAAGGGCCTTGCGGCCCTTTCAAGTAAAGCTTTAATAATGCCTGTTCAATAATCAGGCTGCATCGTCACTGATAGCTTTCATACTCAGGCGGATACGGCCCTGGCGGTCAACTTCCAGTACCTTGACTTTAATAACATCACCTTCAGACAGCTTGTCACTGACCTTCTCAACACGTTCATTAGAAATTTGTGAGATGTGAACCAGGCCATCTTTACCAGGCAGGATGGTGACAAATGCACCAAAGTCCATCAACTTGGCGACCTTGCCTTCATAAATAGCACCGACTTCAACATCAGCGGTAATCTGTTCAATACGTCTCTTCGCTTCCTGGCCGGCAGCATTATCGGTAGAACCGATTTTCACTGTACCATCGTCCTGGATATCAACGGTGGCTCCGGTTTCTTCAGCGATTGAGCGAATAGTTGCACCGCCTTTACCGATAACGTCACGAATTTTATCGGTCGGTATCTTCATGGTAATGATGCGTGGTGCGTAATCAGACATTTCTTCACGGGGAGCATCAATAACTTTGGCCATTTCACCCAGAATATGCTCACGCCCTTCTTTTGCCTGGCTCAGAGCGATTTCCATGATTTCCTGGGTTATGCCTTCGATTTTGATATCCATCTGCAGCGCGGTAACACCTTCGGTAGTACCTGCTACTTTGAAATCCATATCACCAAGATGATCTTCGTCACCAAGGATATCTGACAATACGGCAAATTTATCACCATCCTTGATCAGGCCCATTGCTACACCGGCCACAGGTGCTTTGGTTTTTACACCGGCATCCATCATCGCCAGTGAGGCACCACAGACTGAAGCCATCGAGCTGGAACCGTTACTTTCTGTAATTTCTGAAACGACACGAATAACATAAGGGAATTCTTCCAGAGTCGGCACAACAGCTGCCACAGAACGCTTGGCTAATTTACCATGGCCAATTTCACGACGTTTTGGACTACCTACACGCCCGGTTTCACCAACAGAGAATGGTGGGAAATTGTAATGCAGCATGAACGGATCACGGTAGCTACCTTCCAGTGCATCAATAATCTGGGCATCACGCTCAGTTCCCAGTGTTGTGACTACCAGGGCCTGGGTCTCACCACGTGTGAACAGGGCTGAGCCATGGGCACGGGGTAATACACCTGTACGAATTGTGATTGGACGGATGGTGCGAGTATCACGACCATCTATACGTGGCTGTCCATCAAGGATACGGCCACGGACAATTGATTTTTCCAGTCCTTTAATGGCGGCGGAGATTTGTTCAACTTCTTCCGCAGTAGACTCAAAGTTAGAAATCTCATCCATAATCTCGCTGCGCACTGCAGAACATTTATCCTGACGGGACATTTTCTCAGCCACACTATAGGCTTCTTCAAAGCCAGCAGCACCGACGGTTGCCACCTTTTCAGTCAATGATTCGTCTTTTTCTGCTGCTACCCATTCGCGTTGAGGCGTATTGACTTCAGCTGCCAGTTCACGAATGGCATTTATTGCAATCTGTGACTGCTCATGGCCAAACATAACAGAGCCCAGCATAACTTCTTCAGATAATACTTTCGCTTCAGACTCAACCATCAGGACTGCGCTTTCTGTACCGGCAACGACAAGATCAAGAGCAGATTCTTTCAGAGCCTCGGCGCCGGGGTTAAGCACATATTCACCATTGATATAGCCGACTCGTGCAGCGCCAACCGGACCGTTAAAAGGTAAACCGGATGTTGCAAGTGCTGCTGATGTACCCAGCATGGCAACCAGGTCGGGATCGACGTCCGGGTTAATAGAGATTACAGTACAGATGATCTGAACTTCATTGACATAGCCTTTCGGGAACAGTGGACGCATCGGGCGGTCAATCAAACGACAGATCAGAATTTCCTTTTCAGAGGGACGACCTTCACGGCGAAAGAAACCGCCTGGTATACGACCTGCAGCGTAGACTTTTTCCTGGAAATCAACAGTCAGAGGAAAGAAATCCTGTCCCGGACGGGCACTTTTTGCACCGACTACTGTAACAAGAACGACTGTGTCATCCATGCTTGCCATGATTGCAGCATCAGCCTGACGTGCTATTTCACCTGTTTCTAATGTGACGGTGTGTTCACCGTACTGAAATGACTTGCTTACCTTTTTCAACTATTCATCCTCTGCTCGGATACTGTCCGACTGACTTAATATAAAACCATCTGGCGTATAACCCATCTGGTGAAAACCTGAGCTTATTTACGCAGGCCTAGACGTGAGATCAATTCACGATAACGTTCAGAATCCTTGCTCTTCAGGTAATCAAGCAACTTGCGACGCTTGCTTACCAGGCGCAGCAAGCCCTGACGTGAGTGATGATCATGGATGTGCTCCTTAAAGTGCCCGGTAAGATCAGTGATCCGTGCGGTCATCAGGGCTACCTGTACTTCTGGCGAACCGGTGTCAGTGCCACCAGTCTGATAGTCTTCAACAATCTTCGCCTTTGTTTCTGCATTCAAGGCCATTTTTTTCCTCTCTGGATAATCCTTGCAATTTACGATCAATAAAACCCGCGTATTCTACCTGCGTACCGTGCATTCCTCAACTCTAAAGTACCAGCAAACAGTGAATACCCGTTTACAACTTACAGCACTCTCAAATTTAACGGAAGACCAGGTAAAGCTATACATTATAAATACTCAATAACTTACTGTATTTTATAGTGACTTCATGTCGAGCCTTGATTCTCAGCTATTTGTACTAAGCAATCTTTTCGGCTTAATTCTTTGACCGGGCAAAGCCTCACCTATACCGATGAAACCCCCGCCTTCTACATACACACGAACGAGCCCAGATTCTGGCTCACCTGCTGTGCGAACTTCCTGCCCTCGGCAAAAGTAGTAAGACGCATCCTCAGAAAGACTAATCGACTGCATACTGCTTATGCCTGCGTCTAATGGCAGTAATTGTTGATGACGCTGTTGATGGTCCATTGCGGTTGCATCTTCGTAGTTAATGGCACCTTCGACGTTGAATTTTCCAACAGCTGTTCTTCTTAATTTCGTAACATGCGCTCCACAGCCTAAAACTTCGCCGAGGTCAACGGCGAGACTGCGAATGTAGAAGCCCTTCGAGCAATGAACATCAAGCTCTACCGACTCACCGTCGTAGGCAATTAAAGTTAACTCGAAGATTTCTACTGATCGCGGCTTGCGATCGACTTCTATTCCCTGGCGGGCAAGTTTATACAATGGCTGGCCATCTTTTTTCAGGGCCGAGTACATGGGTGGGACCTGTTCGATGACACCGGTGAATTTGTTCAAAGCTGACTGCAACTGCTGCGCAGAAACATCCACACTATGCTGCGCAATAACAGCACCTTCAGAATCTCCAGTAGTCGTTGTCTGGCCTAATTTGAAAGTCGTCATGTAACGCTTGTCTGAATCAAGCAGGTACTGACTTAATTTGGTAGCTTCACCGAAACAAATGGGCAATAAACCGCTCGCCAGGGGGTCCAGACTACCGGTGTGCCCGGCTTTTCTGGCATTAAACAGACGCTTGACCTGCTGCAGGGCCCTGTTTGAAGATAGCCCCACTTCCTTGTCATATAGCAAAATACCATCTACAGGATCCAGATGGCGCTGCGACCGCCTGCTCACTGTTTATTGCCATCCTCATGCAGGATGCCTCTAATATATCTGCACGGGTGTGTTTGGGAGTCAATATGCATCATATTGATGATCAAACGAAATTACTGGCTTCAGGCGAGGTTTTCAAACAGCGGACAGGTATACATAATACGTGTTCATTAATTGTTCGAGTCGTCTTTAATGACGTCCTCGATCAATTTGCCAATACGCATACCCCGTTCGATGGATTCATCGAATGTGAAAATCAATTTTGGAATATGTCGAAGTTCGACACGAGCTGTTAATTCATGGCGGATAAAACCGGAAGCCTTGTTGAGGACCTTCTCGGTTTCTTTTACTTCCTGCTCATCGCCCTGCATGATGAAATAAATACGTGCAGAAGACATGTCCCTGGTCACCTTTGCATGGGTGATGGTAACAGCGGCAGCCCGAGGATCATTCATACTCTGCTGAATGATATAGGCGATTTCCCGTTGAATTACCTCGGCAACGCGGGCAGAACGACTGAAGTCTTTAGGCATAACAAACGCTGCTAGTCTAGCGTCCTTTGAGTTTCGGTGACCTCAAATACTTCGATCTGGTCACCCACTTTGATATCGTTGTAATTTTTGACCCCGATGCCACATTCCAGGCCTGCTTTGACCTCATTTGCGTCATCCTTGAATCGACGCAGGGAATCAAGTTTACCTTCGAAGATGACGACATTATCACGCAGGACACGAACCGGGTTATTTCGTTTAATTGAACCTTCTAACACTATACAACCGGCAATCGCACCCACTTTTGAAACGACGAAGACATCGCGTACTTCAGCCAGACCGGTTATTTTTTCTTTAATCTCAGGCGCCATCATACCCTCGATTGCTGCCTTAACCTGATCAACGGCGTCGTAGATAACTTTATAGTAATAAACTTCAACGCCTTCATTCTCAATTAACTTTCTCGCCGCCATGTCGGCACGCACATTAAAAGCAATAATGATTGCCTGTGAGGCAAGTGCCAGGTTGACATCGGATTCTGAAATACCACCGACCATGCCATGGATCACATCAACTTTGACCTCGTCTGAAGACATTTTCTCCAGCGACTGACTAAGGGCTTCTACTGAGCCCTGCACATCAGCTTTAACCAGTAGATTGAGCGTTTGCTTTTCAGCAGTAGAGTCATCCATGTTCTGGAATATATTTTCCAGCTTACTGGCCTGTTGACGGGCAAGCTTTGATTCCTTTGCCTTGCTCTTGCGGTACATGGCAATTTCGCGCGCCGTGCGCTCATCCCGTGCCACCAGCACTTCATCACCCGCGGTCGGAACACCCGACAGCCCGAGCAGCTCGACCGGCATAGCAGGACCTGCCTGCTTGATAGATTTGCCTGTATCATCATACATGGCACGCACTTTACCGCTTTCCTGGCCGGCAATTAAAATATCGCCTTTAGTCAGGGTGCCTTCCAGAACCAGCACAGTGGCAACCGGTCCACGACCTTTATCAAGGCGGGCCTCAACAACCATGCCTTTCAAAGGCCCTGTTACAGGGGCCTTCAATTCCAG
>JASJFV010000304.1:0-4359 GCA_033791885.1 Gammaproteobacteria bacterium
TTCGATGCAGATGAAATAATTGAATTTGTAAAAAAGGAAATTCATTTCGAGCAATACCCCGGTTTATTACGAGGTGTGCAGGGCACATTAATGAGTCGGGCTGGTAACTCACTGGATCAGGCGGTATTACTGGCAGCATTATTGAATGATGCAGGATATGAAGCCAGTATCAAAAGATCGACTCTTACTGATCATCAGGCTGGTGATCTGGTACGGCAAATAGGGGCAGAAAGGTCTAAGCAATTACCGCTAGCTAATAATATCTCTAGCAAAGAACTGCTAAGCAGAATGTTGCAAACCGTTAATCTGCCAGAGGATAAAATTGAATTATTTTTAGCCAAAATTTTCAGTCAGCAGGATGTAAGGAGCAGTGATGTTTTTCATGACGCGGATAAAGATGCGGCATTCATACACTCGGTACTGAAGGAAAATAATCAGGCACTTAAAGACAGAGAAATTACCGATGAATTGCGGGCTGAGGCAAAAGATTATTTCTGGGTTGAATATCGACTCGGACCGTCTGATCAGAGGGTGGCTGTTCATCCGACTCTAGCAGTCAAGAGCAATAGCTTTAAAGAACTGAAGGTTCTGGAGACTTTCAAGAGTAAAGTTCCACAAAAGCTTCAACACCAATTTCGTTTCCAGGTATTTAATGAAACGAAAACTGGAGACAGGCTCACAGTTACACCATTAATGAAGGCCTGGCAGCGACCAGCGGCTAACCTGATTGGTAAGCGCCTGGTATTTACTAATGTCGCTGATGGTTTGAAAAAGCTTAATGACCTAAAGGCACCGAGCGACATTGCAAAAAATACAAAGTTTATTACACCTGTTTTTACAATAGATGGCAAACCTGCGCTTGAGCTTGACCCTTTCGATTTAAATGGTACGGTAATTGATCTAAGTGTTCTCAAAATGGGGGGTGCCGCACCGGCAGGTTTATTCCAGACACTCGGCAACAAAATGGAGTCTGCGACACAGTCAACTGCGACAGATGGTGTTTCCAAAGATGAGAATTACAGGACATTAAGCGCTCAATGGGTTGAGTACACCCTGATATCTCCTGACGGAAAAGAGAAGCAGATAAAACGTTCTATCATCGACCGAATTAGTCTTGAAAATCGTCTTTCGGGGAAGCAGGAAATTAATCAATTTCAGTCAAAAGCTGAAATAATCTGGAAGCTTGCAGTTTCAAATGAGTTTCTTGTCAGTCCGGGCCGATATCCTGAAGCATATACCCTTGATCGCTATTTACAACGTATTGTGGCCGCTCGGGCTGCACTCGAGATGGCGATTTATAGTGCCTATCATCCTGATGACAATCCATCATATACAGCAAAACAGCTGGCAGCATTTAATGATAATCCTACGCTATGGCTAATGTCTGCCATTGATACGGATATTTTATCACCTGAAAGTGTACGAAATTATCAGTATGAGCCCGCCTTGCTCATCATAAATAGTGGCATCACTTATAGTGAGAATGCACTGAAGAACCGGTTTGCGGTTGATATTGCCAATACTGGCCAAAGAGTCGTCAGGAAAGAAGGGAGTAAATTGTTCAGTGCTACTAAGGCCGCCATTTTGTCCGGCAGCTGGGCCACGCGTCTTGAAGAAGTCAACTTCATCAGTGCTAACGGTGATGCTTCTTTCCAATGGAATACTCGACAGGCATTTAAGCTCGCAAAGAAAATGCAAATCCCTTTAAAGCTGCTGACTCCCGACAAACAGCAGGAATTAATGAAACTGCAGACTCTTAGTCCTGAAGCACGTCAGCAGATCGCACAGGATTTACAGAAAGGATATATGGTGATTGTTCCGGAAAGACCTGTCACAAATCAAGCGCTGACTGGCTGGTGGCGTATTCACCCTGATACAGGGGAAACTCTGGGCATAATATCCGGTGGGCTTGGCGGGTCGATAACTGAGTATATGGTGACACTGAGTGGAATTGCTCTAACAATTTCTGCTTCATTGGCAGCATTTGGACTTCTTAAATGCTTATCTGATCGAACTTGTAGTCCAAGTGGGTGTTTCAAAACTGCGGGTATTGGTTTTGTGCTGGGTTTTGCGATGGGTATGGCCGTTGGCTGGATAATCCTTGCCTTAATTCCGGAGGCTGCAGTAATTGGTGCAGGAAGCGTTACTTTGGGTGCTGCTGGTGTAAGCGCAGGTGAAGTGGCAGCATTTAGTGGTGGAGTAGTACTGGATGTCCTTGAAACAGGTGGTGTTGGACCTATTTCACAGATTATGCCTACTTGCGTGGACTAGTGACAATTCTTCTGAATGTATTTATGACTTGAGTAGATTAATGAAAAAGATATTTAGAATGCTGTCGTTACTAATTTTTCTAAATGTAGTAAATAATGTGCAAGCGAGTTCTTCAAACTCTGTTCTTTATGAAGCTGAACCCAACAATACGCCAACTGAAGCCGTTATATTCTCCGGCCCAGCCACCATCATGGGTGCCATGCAGAGTAATGATCAGGACGGTTACATGTGGTCAATCTCCGATGTTGATGCACAACATTCATGGAGTTTTGAACTGGCAGGCATTGCTGATGCACTGACCCAGGTTGAAATTATTCGCATCACTTTTACCGACGATGGCAAGGAAGTAGCCAGCAAGGAATCGCTATTTAAATTTGGCAGCCGTGATGGCTCTCGCCCGGTACAGATTAATGAACTGATCTTTGAGCCCGGTGATTATCTTATCGCCATGGCACGTGCAGGGGGTGGACCGAAGAAACCGGGTTTATTACAAACGACTGATCTCGATCTATCTAAAGTGGGTAAAACTGGTGAAGAAGCTGTAGGCGCTGCTGGGCCAGAGGATGCTAATGCATCACCTCAGGAACAATACCGTCTCAACATAACAAAAGGAAAGAAGCTCGGTGCCACATCGTTAGCTAAATATACACAGGACAAGCCATTTAAACTTCGTACAGGCCAGAGCTACAGCTTTTACATAGAAGAACCCATTACCTGGACTAGCCTTAAGATTTCCGACAAGGACATCACACAGCGCTGGGAAATTTCAGGTCGTACGGCTATCGGACGCAAGTTTACTGCCATCCTGAAAGATACCAGTGGTAAAAAACTGGCACAGGCAACTACCGATAGATCAGGCAAGTTCTCGATACCTGACCTGGGTCTTGAGAAGGGCGATTATGCAATAGAACTTGAAGGCAGTGATGGCAGCGTCATTCGCACATTATCAATACGGGCAACGGGCCAACGTGTAGAAGGAGATGAGGCAGAGCCCAATGACCGTTGGGAGCTTGCCAATTGGGTGGATTTATCGAAACCTGTTCATGGCAGGGCGAGTAAAGATAACGATTACGACTATTACCGCTTCCGCCTGTCTGATGAAGAGGAAGGCCATACCCGGATCATCAAACTGGATGGCGCAGAGGGGATGAAATATGAACTCTGCCTGCTGGATAACAGTAAAGAAATAATGCAATGCCGTGAGGCAACGGGCAGCATTGAACTGGTCGACCTTTCCCTCAATACTGGTGATTACGGTTTGTATGTAGCTCGTAGTAAAAAAGATGCTGAATATACTCTAAGCATGGAGCAAGGGTTACCGCACAAAGCTATTCAGGAGACAGAGCCTAACGATAAATTTGCCTTTGCTGGCGCAATGAATGCCAAACGAATTGTAAAGGGCCGTTTTGCTGGCAGGGATGCGGATTATTTCCGTTTCACGGTCTCGGGTGACCCACAACTGTGGCGCATCCAGGCCGTAGGTGATGGCATTTCACGTGTTTCGCTGGTTGATGCAAAAGGCAGCAATATCTCTCAGTTGGATGTAGCTTCCGGTCAGCGGCGAGCACGCCTGTCGAATCTGTTTCTGTTGCCGGGTACACATCATATACAAGTTAAAGGCAATGAAGGTTCATACGTACTCAGAGTTTTACCGTTAGGCCCACCGAACCCCGATTTCGAGCGTGAACCTAATAATGATATTGGTCACGCACAAATCCTCAGTTTCGGACAGACAAGAACAGGTCTGCTGGAGAATAAGTCTGCAAATGACTATTACCGCTTTCAGCTGACAAACAATGAAAATATTCGCCTGGCGATCGAACCACCGGCAGATGGTCAGATCCTTGTCTATATGTCCGGAAAAAAAATTACAACCCAACGAATAGCTGGAGAGATTGGGAAACCAGCTGTCAGTGAGGGCCTGTTTCCTCCCGGCGATTATTCTGTCCAGCTCAGGGCACAGACGCCGAGTGATGCTGAATATAGACTTAAGCTTGAACGTCTGCCCAGATTCTCCTGCGCAGAGGGATGTGAAACCCCTGGCCTGACTGCTGCCGCAGACGCTTTAGCTAAGCTGCCTGTTTTAAT
>JASJFV010000305.1:0-7011 GCA_033791885.1 Gammaproteobacteria bacterium
CCCTGAATTATGAATAATCAATTAAATATTCACTGTTCAAGGAATGAAACAAGGGTGTCGGGTTATCAGAATAAATATCTGTTTTGTTTTTCTTCAAAATACCTGGGCATTATCTCTGCACGCGTTGCCATTCTTCATCAACAAACTCAACTTCGTATTTAGCCCAGCCTGCAAATCCCTGACGTGTCACATGACCGGTGCTTCTCAAGTCATGCCCAGCTATGGTTTTATAAATAACTGTATTACCGTCATCATCTTCATCGACTAGCTGTCGAACAGACCAGTTCTCACCCTGCGCGCCGTTGCTGTAGAAGTGCCATAACTTGATGCGGGATATGTGCATGTGGTCAGCTTCAGCAGAACGGCTGGTAGCAATATTGTAGATACGCAGCAGGTCATGTTCTGAAATATCAACATAGGAATCAATTTCGCTGAGCGCATAAACCAGGTCACCATGTGAGATATGCTCATAGGGTTCTTTATCTGCAGGCTTCTTAAACCAGGCTGGATAGCGACGCCAGTAAAAAGAGGAATTGAATATTACCGCAACGGCAAGTATTACGATGGTATTCAGCATCACTGGTGTCAGTACAAACTGGTAACCCAGTTCATATACCTCAGCACTACCAATAACTGCAGACAATGCAGTCGCTCCTCCCGGTGGGTGAATAGCACGGATATAGTGCATGACACCAATAGCAAGACCCACAGCAACAGATGATGCAATAAACAAGTCAGGTATGTATTTTGCGCAGCTGACACCGATAATAGCTGACACCAGGTGCCCGGCAAAAACATTCCAGGGTTGAGATAATGGCCCATGCGGAACACCAAACACCAGCACAGCCGAAGCACCCATGGAACCGACAATCAAACCAGCAGAACCGATTGGTACAAAAATATTGGTTACAAGAAAGATGCCCAGTATGCCGACAAAACCACCTACCCCTGAAACAATTCTTTCCTTGTGGGTAACAGGTACACTCTCGATACCCAGTATCCCCCATAGCGTTTTTAACTTCATGGTGATTAAGGCGGTGGTAACTGGTGGATCATTCTCTCTTGTCTATCGGCACATAATCTCGCGTGGCGTTACCAACATAGAGCTGGCGAGGTCGCCCGATGCGCTGCTCGGGGTCATCCATCATTTCCATCCATTGAGCGATCCAGCCGACAGTACGTGCCATGGCGAAGATAACGGTGAACATGTTGACCGGTATCCCCATTGCACGCATGATAATTCCAGAATAGAAATCAACATTCGGATAGAGTTTCCTTTCTTTGAAGTATTCATCCTCCAGTGCAATGCGTTCGAGTTCCAGTGCGATCTCAAATAATGGATCGTCCTGCTCACCGAGGTCATCGAGCAAGTCATGACAGGCCTGCCTGATAAGCGTGGCACGTGGATCAAAGTTTTTATATATCCGATGGCCGAATCCCATCAGGCGGTAATCATCATTTTTGTCCTTTGCCCGCGCGACAAATTTCGGAATATTTTTTACCTCGCCAATTTCCTCGAGGGTCCTGATTACTGCCTCATTAGCACCACCATGAGCCGGCCCCCAAAGAGAGGCAATGCCGGCACAGACACTGGCGAAAGGATTAGCGCCGGATGAACTCGCGAGCCTTACCGAAGAGGTACTGGCATTCTGCTCATGATCGGCATGCAGGATCAGGATGGTTCTCAATGCCCTGGTATGAACCGGATTGACCACGTATTCTTCCGTTGGCAGGGCAAACATCATGTAGAGAAAATTTTCCGAGTAATCTAGGTCGTTCCGCGGAAAGTTAAACGGCAGCCCCATTGAATAACGGTAACTATCTGCTGCCAGCGTCGGTAATTTAGCGATCAGCCTGTGAGCAGAAATCTCACGATGGCGCGGGCTCGAGACATCTGTCGAGTCATGATAAAAAGAGGACATAGCGCCGACACAGCCAAGCACAAATGCCATCGGGTGTGCATCATGCCGGAAGCCACTATAGAAACGGCGCATTCCCTCATGCACCATTGTATGGCGGGTAATATTGCAACGAAATGTCTCCAGCTGCGTGGCGGTAGGAAGCATGCCATTCAGCAGAAGGTAACAGACTTCAATATAACTGCTCTTTTCTGCCAGCTGTTCGATAGGGTAGCCGCGGTAGAGCAGGATCCCTTTATCACCGTCGATATAGGTAATGTAACTGCTGCAGGTAGCAGTCGAAACAAACCCCGGATCATAGGTAAACATACCCAGTTCAGCATACATATTTCGGACATCAAATACGCCACAGCCATGCGTTCCATGCATGATCGGCATATCAATTTTTTTTCCTGTTCGATTATCCGTTATCGTTACGGTTTCTTGTTTTTTTGTTTTTTTGCCTTTTTTTGCCATGTTGACACCCTCTTATCTAATAATTAGATTACTTGCCAAATTGGACCGGAAATACGGCGTAAAATTATTCACAGACGAGAACTATAGCAGAATTAAGCAGACGAATAAGCCTTACCAGGGCGTCAGGCGTCTCCACGAATTTTCATATCAACTTCGAGTTGCGCCGCAAAATCAAGCATCCGCCGTATTGGAATAACTGCTTTTTCAATGGTTTTTTGCTCTATTTCTATGCTTTTACCGCCATTTAATAGAATATCGCGTAATTTTTGCAGTGTGTTAATTGCCATCCATGGACAGTGCCCACAGGAAACACAGCTTGCACCATTACCTGCAGTCGGTGCCTCGAACAGCTCCTTGTCACCGGCGACTGAACGCATTTTGTAGAAAATTCCGCGATCGGTGGCAACAATAAAACGCTTCGCATCGCTTTGCTGGACAGCATTAATCAATCCCGTTGTTGAGCCAACGACGTTAGCAAGCTGAATGATTGACCGTGGAGACTCAGGATGTACCAGGACCATTGCATCCGGGTATTGCTTCATCATCTGCTGCAACTCTTCACTGCGGTACTCATCATGCACCACGCAAACCCCGCCCCACAGCAACATATCGGCACCGGTTTGATGCTGTATATAATCACCAAGGTGACGGTCAGGCGCCCAGATGATTTTTTCTCCCTGCTGGTGCAGGTGACGAACGATATCCAGCGCGATGCCTGATGTAACGACCCAGTCTGCACGCGCTTTTATTTCTGCACTGGTATTGGCATATACCACCACCTTTCGATCCGGGTGGGCATCACAGAACGCACTAAAGCGGTCAATCGGACAGGAAAGATCGAGTGAACAGGTCGCTTCATCCTCGATCATCAGTACACGTTTTTCAGGGTTGAGTATTTTTGCGGTTTCACCCATGAACCGCACACCGGCGACAATTAATGTCTGCGCCGGGTGATCATGACCGAAGCGCGCCATCTCAAGTGAATCGGCGACGTGGCCACCGGTTTTCAGCGCCAGTTCCTGAAGATCATCATCAACGTAGTAATGCGCTACCAGCACAGCATCCTGCTGCTCCAGCAAATCGCTGATTTCATTCTTCAGTCGTATTTTTTCATCTTCTCCCAGCGGCAATGGACAGGACACCTGTGCCGCCATCTGTTCTATGCGTTTGAGTTCCTGTTCACTGATGGTACTGCTGATTGATTCAGCCGATGATTGCTCTGACATGAGTTGGTATGTATTGCCTTCCTGATGATGACACTTTATTAGCGGGAGCAGAAAAGATAGCAAAACCGTGATAATTTAGAAACTGGTATCGAGTGTGTATATTACCAGACATCATTAACCGTATTCATTACCAGCCTATATCCAGCACGGTTTTCTGTTATCGCGATTCACTATACACTTTGATACAGAATCCATTAGCTGAAAAAGCACCGAAATAACCCTGACAAGGAATTGAATGGCATGACTGGATCCCCAAACATCATGGTTGGCACCCCTGCCTACAACGGCATGGTGCATACCGATTATGTTAATTCATTACTGAGTTTCAATATTGCCGGCCTCAGTTACAGTTTTCTCTCGTTGGGCGGTGAAAGCCTTATAACCCGCGCTCGAAATACCATACTGGCACACTTCCATCATAATAAATCGTTTACTCACCTGTTGTTCCTGGACGGAGACGTGTTTCTGGATGGCAAGGATGTAAAAAAAATGCTCGATACCGGCCATGATGTGATTGGTGCACCGGTGCCACTGAAAACACTTGATGGGGGTAAACCCGTGTTTAATGTTTCAGGACCACTGGGTGAGGAAGGCAATCTTGCCACAGTAGAGCGCTTGGGTACGGCCGCCATGATCCTGTCACGCAGTGCTGTAGATGCCCTGGTAGAGGATGCAAAAGATGATGGCCGTGTCTATGTCGCCAATCCGATGTCTCATGGATTAAGTGATTCAGAAGAAATGTATGATGTATTCCAGGTCGGTGTACGAAGCGGCGACTATCTGTCAGAGGACTACTGGGTCTGCTACCGTCTGCGGGAACTGGGATTTAACGTCTATGTCGATATTTCCGTCAGGACCCGCCATCACGGTATCAGGAGCTTTGGCACTACATATTAACGGGGCCCTCTGCATCTCCCAGGGTCTTCATTGCCAGTACAGCCCACTCCGCCGCTGGTAAGGGTGACATTTACCGAAACATTTTCTCTCGGTGGTAATATTGATACTACCCAGCCTACATTCTTATTAAATTTTCCACCTAGAATTTCCCCTTCAAACAAGCACGACGGGTTACTTCCGGTAAATGAGAGTGGATTCGTATTCTGTATCTGCACAGTAACCACCTCGGATGGATCATTATTCCGATCTGCACAAAGATATGAATTGCCTGAATCATTCACATTCAGTCTCATGGCATCTGGGGATCCCCCTTCTCCTGCATGAGCTGCGGGAGTAAAGAATTCCAGCAGTTCTTCGCTGAAGCCCTGCTCCGCCATCATTCTCTCTGTCTCGGTCATCCCCTGAATGTTACTTGAGACAAAAGGCCCTCGCCCAGGCATAGATGTTTCTGCATGAGAAGGCAGCATAACACTATCAACTACAGGCCGTGCCCACTGATCAGGCAGGACTTTTGCCACTGTTACTGCGCCGCCACCAGCGACCACAGATTTGAGTAATTTTCTGCGACCAGTCGCTTTCTTATCGCTGTTGCTGGTCTGTTTCTTCTTATCTTCAGTATCCATTTAACCTCTCCTAACAGTAGTATATTCTTTACTCGCATATTTTATTGAAACAAATATCAGTTTCAATATACTCTCAGGCTAAATGCAAAGCAATACACCTTTATCTATATCCTCCCCCCTCATCAGCTGTCTTATGGTTACCCAGCAGGGACGTCTGACTGAGACAAAACAGGCGATAAACTGCTTTATTCGGCAAAATATCTCACCTATTGAGTTAATAGTCTTACACGATAGCGGCGATTTATATCATACTGAACTACAACTCCTGATAGAAGATTACAAGGATGCAAACATACATATATATCAGGAGTCTGCTGCTCATACACTCGGCTGGCTACGAAATCGATCAGTTGAACTTTCGAGTGCAGAACTAATCTGCCAGTGGGATGACGATGACTTCAGTCACCCTGAACGGCTGAAGGCTCAATATGAAATGCTGCAGGCTGAAGGAACTGACTTCTGCTTCATGACCGATCAGCTGCATTTGTTCACTAAACAAAGGTTTCTGTTCTGGGATGACTGGAGCTCACGCCAACCACCTTTTGATCTGATAGAAAGCACCGTACTGGCTAAAAAAAATTTGCTTGGAAAATATCTCGATCTAACGCGAGGCGAGGACACTGCGATTATCGAACATATTTCCGCCAACCAGCACAAAGTCTCCCGACTATCCGGCATGGGCTGGTTATACATCTATGTCTTTAATGGTAAAAATACCTGGGGCTTCGACCACCATTCAGCCATTTCAATGCGCTATCACCTCAAGGCTGCAGAATTATTAGATCATGAAGACTTACTAATGTCGGAACTAAAACAATATGAGCTGCCATGCACTCACCTGTATATGCCACACGATAAAGGAAAAATAGAATTCAATTTTTAAGGTTTTGGGTTTATTTAAGCCTTTTACCAAAAATACCATTTTCTTGAAACTTGAAACCAAGTTAACCCAAATACTTCCTGGCTATCAGGTTATAAGTCGTATCATATTTACGGATAAATTCTTCTGTTAACATTTCGTTATGAAAATGAATAAAGTCAGTTCTTTCTGGCCCCCACCAAAGATGACTCCACATATGGATGCTACAGACCTTATCAGGTGGAGCCTCCACTTTTCCCAGCAATGAGATCAGACCTTCGGTTGTGTAGGGATAATGATAGAAATATTCCTGTTCAACCACCTCAATCATTTCTGGCATCTCCCTGCTTAACATAGCAGGTTCCAGACATGAATGCCGGCTCCAGGTACCGTCAAAAACCTCGTACATTCGTGAAAGCCAGCGCTCGATGAATACTGAATGCGGTTCAGCGAGAATCAGGGCATTACACAATGTCTCATGCTCACCAAGCTCCTTTTCTCTGCCCATAACACAGGGTTTACTGAAAAACTCCTGGGGAAAAGGTTGTACAAAGAGTGTATCAATATCTGCGTAGACGCCACCATGATCTAACAGGGCGCGTAAGCGAATAAAGTCTGCCTGATGAGCATATTCTAATTTCATGCTTTGAATATACTGCCCTTCGTCACTATTCTTATAGGCATCACTGTCCTTGATGAAATCAACCTCATCAACATGAACCATTTCTAGCTCAGGCTTTATGCGCTCCCACCAGGGGCCATAAGGTTCATTGTGGTAATAGAAAAACACACGGTCCGGATTATTTACTTCGATACACGAACGAAGACATAAATACCAGGCCAGATGAAATGGCTCTGTCTGGGGCTTGAGGCCGAAGATAAAATGGTATTTAGCGGGTATGCGCGTCATTAATAGCTCTGAGTAGATCACTGGTAACCTTTTCAGCTGAATATCGGTCGTTAACGAAAGCCTTTAACGCCAGGCCTTTTTCTTTTGCCTCCTGCTGGTTCTGATAGCAGTGACGGAGAAT
>JASJFV010000306.1:0-2744 GCA_033791885.1 Gammaproteobacteria bacterium
ATACCTGGTTCCTCGCCAAGGGAAAATATTGTCCGCCATTCACCATTGAGTTTATTGATGGGCATTTTCGTATAGCCGAAGCGGATGGAAAAACGGTTGGATTTAGCGAAATCACTCGACATACTAAGGCCAAACTGAAGATAATTCGGTCCCCAGGGCTGTTCCCGAACATTCAGTACCAGCCCAATATCTTCACCGTTTTTTTCCAGATCGTACTGCACACTGTCAAATGTTCCCAGGCCATAGATTCTTCCAATGTCATTTTCCAGTGTTGGAACATCAAGTGGCTGCCCTGTTTTCTGCTGTAACATACTGCGGAGAAAATCATTATCGATTTTGGAATCGTTATCGACCCTGATATAACTGATTACGGGTAATGCTTGTTGGCATGAAGGACACAAATCGTGCTCGTTAGAATCTGCTGGCTTAGCACTGGCCAACTTTGAGAGTCTTGATAGATCAGCTTTTGTCGCTTCCTCACCTTTTTTAATCAGTGATGCAGAAATTGCGAAGTTGCCCGAAGAAAAGTTCCCCAGGTCAGGGGTGATGAGAATGTCGTTACTGCTGAGGGTTTTAATCTGTTCTTCTGTTGTGCGCCGAACCAGTATATTGGTCAGTTGCTCGGCTATTGTAATCACAGAAACAGAGCCTTCCATTTTCAATAGTGGACTGCCAATATCCACCGCAATGACAATGTCGGCACCCAGCTTTCTGACCACATCCACGGGTAAATTATTAGTAATACCTCCATCTACCAGCAGTTTGTCGTCTATTTTTACAGGTGTAAACACACCCGGTACCGCCATGCTGGCACGAAGAGCCTGGGCCATGCTACCACTACCGATGATTACGGCCTGGCTACTGGCGATATCCGAAGCGACGGCACGAAAAGGAGTCGGCAGCTGATCGAAATCATTCACTTCAGCGACGTGCATCAGAAGTTTTTGCAGTACCAGTTCCATTTTCTGACCACGAATCACTCCGGCAGGCAGATCAATCTTTCCATCCTTAATGCCAATTTTTTTATCCAGCTGAAAAACAGACTGGTCAAACTTGCGTCGCATGGAGAGTTCCTGGCGTGGTGGCGAGTCAATCAGGACATTCGTCCAGTCTATGCTGCGGTAGGCCTTGTCGATCTGATCTACCGTCATGCCGGACGCATACAGACCGCCAACAATGGCTCCCATGCTAGTGCCAGCAATATAATCGATGTGAATGCTTTGTCTTTCGAGTTCTCTTAGCACGCCAATATGAGCAGCACCACGCGCACCACCACCACTGAGCGCAAGGCCAATTTTAGGTTGCTTTGACTGTGTCTCGGCATGGACAGCAGCAGGCCATGTCAGGCAGGGCAGTGTAATTGCAATGAAGAGAATAATTCTATTCAGGTACGAGACGGGGCGGTGAGTGCTTGGCATGAGGGTTCTGGTAATCAGGTATTGCGGTGGTAAGTTAGGTATAAAACGCAATTTAATTCTACCATGTAGCCAAAGCCTTCCCTATAAGTCACTAGCAGAATATTGCTATTAGCTGGAGCAATATGTACTGTTGACAGGAAAATCGAGCTATAAGGGCAGGTTGAATTTTCCATTTATTAGGAAAATTGCATTTCAGGAACCTAATCTTTCTCGAGCGGTCTCAGTACAAAGATATACTGAAAAATTACAAAACCACACATAGAGGATGATCAACTAGCCAGGAGCAGATGAAACTGCGTATGATGCTAACGACCTGGCTGTCCGGGAAATATTTTATTTCCCGAATTTCGCTGAAGAGTGCGCGCTGCCAGGTATTCATCTTCAAAGGTTTTTCAGGATTAACAATTTAACGCTGAGTCAGGCACGTTATTTATTGCCTGATTTACAATAGTAGGTTTCGTTTGTCCATCTCGTGCGAAATCTACCATCATATAAATGAGATGGATGAAGGAGAGTATGAAAATGACGAATATGTCAAAAAAGCTAAGTTTGGTTCTATTAATGTCCCTGTTTCTTTTTGGCAGTGCATTTGCTGCAGAAAATTCCGCACATAAGAAGCTGGTCATTCAAGTGAGTACAGACGACCCAAGGACTCAGAAAATTGCATTAAACAATGCCGTGAATATACAAAAGTTATACGGAATCGATAATGTAACCGTTGAGATTGTTGCCTACGGTCCGGGTATTGGCTTATTAACTAAGAAAAACGCCCAGGCTGACAGGGTGGCAAGCCTGGCAATGCAGGATATTACTTTCAGCGCATGCATGAATACCATGAAAAAAATTGAGAAGAAAAAGGGAAAAATGCCAGCGTTGACTGATGGTGTACAGACGGTTACCGCCGGTGTAGCACGAATTATGGAATTGCAGGAAGACGGTTACTCGTATATCCGTCCCTAGTCGGCTGGAAAAATAAATCATTTATTCCAGCTATCTTCTGTCAGGCTGTGTGTGGCTGGTTAAATCAGTTTATTGTTATTTGACCTTGCCATATAGCCGTCTCTATTGAGACGGCTATGCTTACGCTTCTAGAATACAGTGATACTCAGCAGCAAAAATTATTTCCTGAAATTACTGCGATCTCGGCGATATGCATCAATTAATAAGTCATGCCATGCGTGCCGCATATTCTAAATCTGTGTGGTTGAATCTATCTAAGAAAAAATCTTCTTTGAGAAAAACTGCCTCGTATCAAATTTTCATAACTGCGCTCTTTTTTGGTCTAAGTATCCATGCCGACACACCTGCTGAGGAATGTAACAGGCT
>JASJFV010000307.1:0-8067 GCA_033791885.1 Gammaproteobacteria bacterium
GTTTACCGTGGTTAATCGAATCTCTTGCCTATACTCAACTCAAGCAACAGGGTTTCTCGGATGTCGAGATCGAGGTGGGTCATGTTGGTATTCAGTCAGCATCAGTAGACCGACTGCAGTTGTCAAATCAAAGTCTTGATATAAAACTGCAGGGGCTACATGCAGAGTACCAGCTGTCTGACCTTTTTTCGGGATCCGTCATTTCGCTGCGCACGGACCAAATCAGAGTGTACAGGAAGCCTTCTGAGAATAGTGAGCCGACATTACCTGACCCGATATTGTTATTGAGTTTATTGAAATCACCGTGGGATGATTTTCTGCCGGCACGCACGGTTGAAATCGAGAGTTTGTCTCTCTACGACGAAAGCGGATCACTAAGCATGAATGTCGCTGTAGACGTGCTTAAACAGGGGCAGAGCGTTAGTGGAATATTACGATTTATAGGAGATCAAGGTCAGACTCACCAGTTAGATGTGGAGGCCTCACCTGAGACTGGCGTCGAACTTCAGTTAAACGCAACAAACGATAACAGGGAGCATATTTTGTTCGCCAGGTTGCAGCCCGCCACCGCTGTCAGCGGTCTGACAGGAGAGGTGACTGCTGATCTCTCGAAAATCACCGAGCTTGTCGCATGGAGCGATGGTATGTCTGGCATGCTAAAGGCCGATATTTCATATTTTAAATACTCTGACCCTGACAAGATAGGATTTACTGTAGTGGCTGAGGTTAAAGATGCGGCTATCGCAGGTTGGCAGGCGAACAACGCAAAAGTAAACATGCAAGGTAATATCTACCACGAACAGAATAATCTAAAGGTGGAAATCGCAGAGTCATCGACCGTGTCGATGCAGTCAATATCTCAGGAGGGAAACCGCATTGAGATGCTGTCCGTGACGCTTCCGCAGACGCTGGAAATCAACAATGGCAGTGTGCTACTTGGCAGTGCTAATGGCGCTAGCATGTCGCTTACCAATGCCTTGCTGAGCAATGTCAGCATTCCGGAACTAAAGTTAACTGACATTACTTATTCATCCAGTCAGCGAAATACAGGCTATGCGGACTGCAGTTTTAAAATGAAGGTAATGGCTCCTGTTGCTGAGATAAATGATGTCGTCTTTACATCGAGTCCTCTTCAGCTAGAAGGCATCTGCCCTGATAAAGAGAGAACCGTGTGGTCAGTTAAGGCAATCACTTCCATGCTGAGATTAGAGAACAGTGACTTTCAGTTACCGCTGAATGAATGCAGTATGGCTATAGATAATTCTATCAATGAGAGTAGGGCCGAGTTTAAAGGCGATTTTTCATGCCAATCCAGCATGCAAAGCGGCAAAGTTCTGTCAAACTTCCGCTTCAATCCACATTCAGGAACTGGCCGTGCAACCTATTCTTTTTCAGATATAAAACCTGATAATGACGTGCCTCTTTTCGCTAGCTTTTTTAAAGGCTGGGAAGAGCCTTATGATATTGTCTCTGGCAGTCTTGCAATCAGTGGTGAGTACAGATGGTGGAAAAACAACATAGGACAGGAAAAAGAAAATTTGACTATGAATGTCACTGTCAAGGACGCAGGTGGGTATTATGAAGGTGTTTTGTTTTCCGGCCTGGATTACAAGGACAGCATAGAGATATTGCCAGTAATCAAGTCCGCGGATTTTTCTGATTTGTCTATCAGTGATATCGATATCGGTATTCCCATCCAGTCGACAACGGCAAAGTTAAAATACAGTGATACGAAACAAGGCGATCTGCCCGTAGTCACCGTAAACAATCTCAGCTTGTCAGTTCTCGGTGGCAGGGTGGTGGGGAACGACGTTGACATTGATTTAAATAGCGAAAGGCATGAGCTGGTGCTGGTTGTTGTCGGTCTCGATTTAGCGCAGATTGTGGCTCTGCAACAGTTAGATGGACTGAGTGCAAGCGGCAGGCTTGATGGTTATATCCCGATCACCATCACGACAGATGGAGTATTGATCAGCGACGGTAAGATTGTTGCTCAGCAACCGGGCGGGAAAATTCAATACACACCTGCAGGTGGCACTTTAGAAATTGAAAAATCAGCTATGGGATCCGAATTTGTGTTCCGGATTATCGAGGATTTGAATTACAACACATTGAATATCGACGTGAACTATGCTGAAGACGGGGAAATAGAGTTGATGCTGGCGCTGAAAGGCATGAGCCCGAAAGTGGATAAGAAGCGGCCGGTCCATTTTAATTTAAATTTACAACAGAATGTTCTCAAACTGTTACGTGGTTTGCGCTATGCAGAGGGGCTCAGTGAAGATATTGATAGAAATGTACAGAAGTACTTCAGTAATAAGGGAAATCCGGTAAACTAGCTGTTCTGGTCATTCAGGTTTCATTCATGTATGAAGCAGTATAGTCACTATACCGATTGTATCTACGCATGTTTCCCTGCTTCGACTGATTTAATGGGTTTTTGTGATAAGCAGAGCGTCGTCTACGAGGAAGAGAAATGTACCAAAACCTGATTAAAATAATTTTCGGCTCACTGCTCCTTTTAGCTGCAGCGGGCTGTACACCGACAGTTAAGGTGGCAGCACCGGATGAACCGATAACTATCAATCTTAATGTTAAGGTTGAACATGAGATACGAGTCAAGATTGACAAGGATCTTGACGAGATAATGACCAAAGACAGTGGCCTGTTTTGATAGCGAGGAAGACAGAATGTTGAATATACCAAAGAATAAATTTCAATGGATGGCTCCAGTACTGCTTGCACTTGCTCTCTTTGCAATGCCTGCATCTGCGCTTGATCTTGCACAGGCGAGAGCACAAGGACTGGTTAAAGAAACGCCGAGTGGTTACCTGACCGTGGTGAAACCCTCAGGTGAAGTCAATAACCTGGTAAAAAATATAAACGCGGGCCGTAAAGCGGAATACCAGAGAATAGCAAAAAAGAACGGCACACCGCTGACTACAGTGGAACAGCTTGCAGGTAAACGGTTGACTAAATGAAGTCTCACGCCGTCAGTGCAGGTTTGCCGACGGAATAAATAGAGGAAATTGTTTCTGCTGCTGGAGAGGCGCAGTCTGCCGCCATAGCATCCAGATATTATTGCTATTACACTATCTGATTGATTATATATGTAGTTTTAGTTGCGTATTATTTGATAGTGAAATTCGTTGAATGGACCAGCTTTTGCTTTTTTATTTAGTACTTGAACATTATTACCAGAAATTCTAATCTTTGCTCCCCAAAAAAATGGATTGAGTTATGAATCAGGAACAAGCCCGCGACAATATGATCAAGCAGCAGGTGCGCACCTGGGAAGTTTCAGATCCCAGAGTTGTGGCAGTGCTATACAAATTTCCTCGCGAAGAATTTGTCCCAGAATCATGGCGAGAGCTTGCATATTCCGATACTAATATCGTAATTAACGAGACTAGTTGCATGTTATTTCCTGGAATGGAAGCGCGAATGCTGCAGGCACTAAACGTGCAGTCGGGAGAACGTGTGCTTGAACTTGGAACAGGCTGCGCTTACATGACAGCCCTGCTGACAGATCTTTCAGGCGATGTTATTTCGCTGGATACGAATGATTGTGTTCAGTCAGGCATTCGAGAAAACCTGAAAAATGTACAATTTGAAAAGGGTAGCCTGATTGAAGGCTGGCAGGATAAAGGTAGTTTTGACGTAATCGTATTAAATGGCTCAGTGCAGTCTGTCCCACAAGGGCTGCTGGAGAAACTGAACCCGGGAGGAAGGCTGTTTGCTGTCATTGGTGAACGGCCTGCTATGTCTGCAACACTGATAAAACGCAGTAAGGATCAAAGCCTGACAGAAGAAATATTGTTTGAAACATCACTGCCGCGCCTTCAATCTGCTGCAGAGGAAGATATCTTCAGTTTCTAAGAAAATTGAGTAAGAGCCGGTTTTAATTAGAGCCAGCGCAGTTATTTTCAGCCAGTGCGAAAATAAGCTCTGCAGTTCTTTCCAGCGCGCCACGGTTTTGCTGTACAAGTTTTTTGCCCTTTTCGCCTGTTTCAAATCTGAGGTTGGCATCATCAAGGTATGTCGCAACGGCAGCAACCAGCTCAGGGGTAGAATTGACCTGCTTGCCCGCCTGCCGTGACAGGGTGAGTTGGCTAATCTCATCAAAGTTATGCATGTGCGGACCAAAAATTACGGGCAGACCTACCGCGCAAGCCTCGAGCACGTTATGCCCTCCGACAGGCACCAGAGAGCCGCCGACGAAGGCTACATCTGAGGCAGCATAGAGCTTTAGCAGCTCACCCATGCTATCGGCTACGATCACTTCGACATCCTCAGAAACGGGACCCTGCAACTCACTTCTGAGTACTGTGTTGTATCCGTCGCGCCGACTAATTTTTGCTACCGGGACGAAGCGTTCAGGGTGCCGCGGGGCAATTAGCAGTAGCAGATCTGGATAACTACGCCTTAGCTCCCGTAAGGCGACGAGTATTTGTTTTTCCTCATCATCATGAGTGCTTGCAGCGATCAATACTGGTCTCATACTGCCAAAATCGCGGCGTAAAGATTCTGCCGCTTCACGCAGGCTTGCGGGTAGTTTGATTTCAAATTTAATACTGCCGGTGATGGATATGATGTCATCAGGCGCCCCCATCCGCCGCAATCGTCGGGCATCAGCGCGTGACTGAGCTGCAATGAGAGAGACCTGCTGCAGAGTTATGCGTGTCAATTTTTCAAAGCGAAGGTAGCCACGCATTGATGATTCCGACATGCGTGCATTCGCAACCACAATTGGGATGCCTCGTTGTTTACAGCCGTTGAATATATTTGGCCACAGCTCTGTCTCCAGCGTTATGGCAATGCAGGGGTTTACCTGATCGAGGAAACGTTCGACAGACCAGGAGAGGTCATACGGCACATAACAGTGCAGAACACGATCACCTAACTGCCTGGACACTTCAGCAGAGCCTGTTGGTGTCATGGTCGTTACCAGTACAGGGGTATCCGGGTAGTGGCTGAACAATTCATTGATCAGGGGCACTGCAGCTCTTGCCTCGCCAACAGAAACCGCATGAACCCATATGACCGGGCTATCCGGGTGTATGTTATTAAAACCAAAGCGTTCACCCCACCGCTTGAAGTAATCTGGATTCTTTAATCCGCGCAGCAGCAGATGTAGTATTACTACGGGTATGAGTAATGGTAATAAAAGAGAATAAAGCTTTAACATTCGATATATGTTTAGATTGAATAACTAGTGCGTTTTATAAAGGGCAACGGATAAACCATGAATACACTTTTGTCGGCGGTTATTATTACACACAATGCCGCCGGGCAGCTTGAAGACTGCCTCAACTCGCTATCATTTGTCAGTGAAATCATAATACTTGATTCGGGTAGTGAAGACGAAACTGGAAATATCGCACAAACACACGGTGCAAGGTTCATCTACCAGAACTGGCTGGGTTATGGGCCACAAAAACAGAAGGCAGTAGAACTGGCAAAGCATGACTGGGTGCTGTGCCTGGATGCTGACGAACGAATAAGCAGTGAGCTTAAAGCATCAATACTGGCTGAACTGGACAAGCCGACAAGTCAGGTCTATCAATTTCCGCGTTGTAATCGTTTTATGGGCCGCTGGTTAAGACACGGCGAAGGATACCCGGATCTGAGCATAAGGCTATTCAATCGCAATGCAGCACGGTGGTCTGAGGATGCAGTTCATGAAAGCGTCCAGTCAGATACTATTCCAGTCAGGTTGCAGGGCGACCTGTTGCATGATTCAGCGAGCTCGCTAGAGAGCTATCTTGATAAACAGAATCGCTATACCAGTCTGCAGGCTGAGATAATGCACCGGGCAGGTAAGCGGGCAGGTGCAGGCAAGTTACTATTCAATCCGGTCTACCGGTTTTTCAAGTTTTACTTTTTTCGCCTCGGTTTTCTCGATGGCTTGCCGGGGCTTATTCATATTCTAATAGGCTGTCAGAACACGTTTCTGAAGTATGCCAAGCTGATTGCCCTGCAGGAAAAATAACTGTCTCACGCCGTTTTGTTTGTTTCACTAAACATCGCACCCATCAGGATCATCGCCAGCATGGCATGTTCCTGGTAAAAAGGCGTATTGAAAAAACCGGCTACGACAGGAACAACAAGCGCCCCTGAAGCAGAGGCCCAGACATACTGCCTTTGACTTGCTTTACAATAGGTCACGCTCTTTTTCAGCCGGCGGATCACCAGGAAAATAAAGGTAAGCAGAGCGAGCAAACCCATTGTTCCCTGCTCAACCCATTGGGTAAGGAAAAGATTATGAGCATGGTGCATCTCTCCTGTTCGCTTATAAAAAGCAGATTCTATTCCTAAGTTTTGAGGATCAATGGTCTGGTAGTTTCTTGGGCCAATGCCCCAGAAAAAATTGTCTCCTGTTGAAATTGTTGTTACAGCTATGTTCCAGTTTTCTATTCGTTCGTTGTCTGATTTCTGGAATCGTTCTACTGAAAATCTTTCCCTGTATTCAGGTTTGTTGATATTGGTTGGGTAGGCATTTATCAGGAAAAATGATGTGAAAAGAACAGCGCTGACCAGCGTAGCTGATAGCACAAAAAGACGCTTCCTGAAATTGAGAGTAAGCAACAGAGCAATGCAGATGAGAACGGCAAAGATAGCGCCCCTGCTGCCCATGTAGAGCAAGGCCACACCCATAATAAACAGCGAGATTGACAACAGGGATTCTGCAGCTGCTGCATCATCAGCTTCCTCAGCCAGAAAGCCAAAAGCTGTGACTATGGCGATGCCAAGAAAGATTGAAGACTGTGTTGTTACACCTGCTGAATGAAAACTGAGAGACGAGGTTATACCACTGGAGTACTCAATCAAACCAAATAGTAATCCTACCAGTACACCTGCGATCATAATTGCCAGCACAGCTTTAATTTGTTTGTCAGTGTAACCGCCGTGGTAAAGGCAAAGAAACAGAGCGCTATAACTCAGCGTGTCAAATGATCCACTGAAACTTTTCTCTAGTGGCCAGTTGACCAATGTGCTGGTAAGACTTACCAGGAAAAGCGTAACAACAGATAGTGTTATGCCGTCTGGTTTGCTGAAAGAAATGCCATGCACCAGGTATCGTCGCATGAGGAAGGTCAGCATGTATAAAGCCCAGAAGATTATTTTTGGTGTTTCGAGGCTGGGCAGCACAAACACGAACAGGCTGAGTGTTATCAGCTCAGCTTTTTTAATAATAGTTTCTGCAGTCACGGCGTCTATATTCGTGCTTTGGTGGCGCAGGATGTTTCATTTGCGACTGCAAACATTATCCCCATTACCAGCATCGCCAGCATCGCGTGTTCCTGGTAGAAAGGGGTGTTAAATAGTCCTGCGATAAATGGAATGGTAAGGCTACCCAGGCCCCCATACCATGCCCAGGCAGGTGAGTGACTGGGATCAGAGCGCCAGATTGATACAATCTTTATAAGCACCAGTAAAAAGAAGTTAAGCATGGCAAGTAGGCCGATAACACCCTGTTCAACTAATTGTGTCAGTAATAGATTGTGTGCGTGGCTGTACTTCCTCATTTGCAATAGTTTGTCGTTCTGTGTGACAAATTCCATTTCATTGATGACCTTGTAATTGCGTGGCCCGATACCCCACAGCAGGTCTTTCCCCGTTGCCAGTTTGGCAATTGCTATCTGCCAGGCAGACAATCGCTGATTATCAGATTCTTTTATCCGTTCAATAGAGTACTGGGTAAAGATATCTTTGCTGAAAACGTTATCAGGGAATATCTGTACGAAAGCAGAAAACAGAATAACGATTATTGAAATACCGGCTAGCCACGAGATGACGGTTTTTTTATTCAGGGCCAAAATCGCCAGCAAGACGAAGCTCATGCTGATGGCGAGCATGGTGCCTCGACTACCCATATAGAGCAGTGCAACAATCTGAATTAGTAGAGCCAGCTTGAGGAAGTTTATCCGTTTCTGAGAATCGCTATTTTTATCCAACAGCAAGCCGGCATTAACCATAATGGAAATACCAAGGTAGATTGATGACTGGGTGATTATTCCGGCAGAATGGAACTGGAAGTCAGTACGCATATGGAGCAAAAATTCG
>JASJFV010000308.1:0-6150 GCA_033791885.1 Gammaproteobacteria bacterium
GAATAAACCGGGCGACGCTTTTCAAATAATACTTAACAGATAATGTTAAATACGCAAGATCGCGCACGCCTCACTGCAACGCTGTCAGGAACTGTCGAGGACATCCCCTATTCGTTTTCCGCCTCCTCTGACCTGCTGCGCAACCTGCTTAACAGGAAGCCGTGGAAAATCGAAGCACAGGGCCATGTAGGAGAACACCCTGTATCACTCACTACAGGGATCAACACATCCAATGATGTTGTAGATGGGACGCTGGAATTACAGGCAAAAGGTGCCAAAATCGGCAACATTCTTAACCTGCTGAAGATAACAGAGGGGCTGGAAATATTTACTCGAGAGTTACAGATCGAGGCAAAGCTAAAAGGCAGCAGCTTGAATGAAATCATCAGTCAATCCACATTCAAGGTTTCATTAGACGATGGAAGCTGGACACTGCACAGCCATGTTGATGAACGTTTTCAGAACATAAGTTTCAGCAACGCCACGATAGAGTCGATCGCGTCGCAAGAGTTGAAGATTGATTTCAACGGCATGATAGGAAAGGAACCCATTGAGTTCGTGTTCCGCACTAATCCTCTGGGTGATTACGTCAGGGGAATTGACGAGGCCAGGCTAGGATTCAATGCAAAGCTGGCACATGCGGATATCAAGCTATCTGGTAACGTGATGTTACCTGTAAGCTCAAAAACCCTGTTAGTCGATATGACAGTAGCGGGTGAAAGACTGGACCAATGGAACAGTATTATGATTAATGATCTTCCTCCCTTTGGTCCGTACAGGCTGACAGGAAAACTTGATATGTCTCCTCGCGGCTTTCATGTCACTAACTTCAAGTCAGTCATAGGCAGTAGCGATCTCGGTGGTTCGATTGATATCGACATGACAAAAAAAAGGCCTGTATGGAAAATGAAGCTGGTCAGTGAGCAGTTTCAGATTAATGATTTTGATGTCGAAGGATATACCCTGATACCCGGTAAGGAGAAAAACCAGGTGAGAAAGATCAAGCCGAGAATGCGGGTAAAAGCAATAAAGATAAGCAGCGCGAGATGGCAACAAAGATTAACCAACGCCTTGGGGAAACCCGAGAGATTGACCGTTGGGACATCGATGCGACGGTGGAATCTCGAAATATTCGCTCCGGAAAAGATCGTCTGGGTGACGGGAAAATTAGCTTGAGCGCACGGTAAAACAGTTATGATCAGGAAATCCGACTGGATACTCTTGGAGGACAAATCTCTAATGCGATGGGGCTCCAGCTGGTTGACGACGGTATTAGTGGTTATCTAAAGCTGGATTTGGACAAGTTTGACTATGGAATTCTCATACGGCGGATTGATCCGGAAGCAGACTTCGCCGGATTGCTCAGCAGCCGGATTGATCTGCGTCTTTCAGGTAATAATTATTTTCGCAGATTCGATCGTGCCAACGGAATAATCGATTTTACTGTCTGGCCGCAGAACACCAGTGCCGGAGATATAGATATCTGGGCAGTTAATATTTTCCAGGCAGTCTCCTCATCAGTGACCACCACGGAATCGAAAATCAATTGCGCCGTTGGAATACTCGACATCGAGGACGGTCAGCTGAACGAGGAATTTTTAGCGGTTGATACGACAAAAGTTTGGCTGCATGGGAACATCGACATTAATTTCCCCAATGAAACACTGGAACTAGCAATGGTCCCACGGCCTAAAAAACCAAAGATAGGTGGTATAGAAACACCTGTTTACCTGAAAGGCAGCCTGAATGATAAATTTGACATGAGCGACCTGAGCATAAAAAAGAAGGATATTGTTAAAACCTTTGTATCGATCGTATTCAGCCCGTTACATGTGCCTATGCGCCGTATATATGGAAACAAGGTACCTGCCGATGGCAGTGAGATGTGCGGCAAGCTGCTAGATCGTGATTACCTGCACTTGATCAAGGCTGAAATAAAGGAAAAAGAAATATCAATAGATGATGCATACACAGGTGACTGAATCAGAAATCCCGATAACTGAGCTCAGCAGCATCAATAAACTGACCATTGATGAATTAATAGTTCACTAAATCAAAAGTCAACGGCCATAGATATACCGATACCAATGGCCAGTTCTTTCTCGTTGATATCATAATCAGGCCGTAGGGACACTGTATGGCTCCCTATCGGTGTTTCAATATCCCGTCCTATGGAAAAATTCACCAGCGTGTTACCGCCTGTTTTCCAGGATTGTGCATCACCTAATTTTTCGCGCACCCCTTTAGACAGGGAAATTGTAACCTGTGTGACGATAGACAGATCATAGAAAACACCTGCAGCGAGATAGATGGTTTCGTTTTCTTTGCTCTGTTTAGTGGTGTCGTCACGTTCCCGTTCACGTTCGTATTCGACAGAGCCACCAAAGCCGGACCCGTACCATCGTGTGCCTCTTAATATACGCGCGTAATCAATACTTATAGCGCCACTGTTGGAATCATTATCCAGATTCGTTGATCCACTCAGGGTAAAACCAAGAGCATTAAATCTTTCAGTTTCTTCAGCATGTGCAGAGAGGCCAGTAACGGACAGAAATAACGTGGCTGCTATAAGGAGATTGACTATGTATATTGGCATATTGAGATTATGTTAATAGATCCGGCAGCATCTCATCTTTCCTCAAAGTATATAACTGATAGTTCAACTGTCCCATTATGAATATTTTGCATTTTAGAACTTGCTGTCTCTTTTGAGTGCAAATTTACTCAAAATATAATTAGAGGTGAAATTCAGCAGGAAATTATGACATATTGGAAAGTGTGTGGATTTTTTCGAATCTGTTATTAGCATTAGCTTATGGGTACTGATCTCTCGTTGAGCTCGACTTGGTAGAGCGTTATTATGGCTAGCATGCAAACGCAATACTGATCATTGTCTTTAGTGGAACAACCTACTATGCAGATCAAAGATGAATACGATTCTTTCAGGTTATCAACCGGTGGTCTGTTTTATCGATTTTTCACCCGTATTCACATACAGGATCCAGACAAAACTACCACCATTCGTCGACATGCTGCTTTAGTCACATTGTGCTGGCTGCCGCTGATCCTGCTGACAGCAATCGAAGGGAACCTGATCAATAGCGAACTTGATTTACCGTTTATATACGATCTTAAGCCCTACGTCAGGTACCTGATTGTATTACCCATACTGATAGAGGCAGATGGAATTATCGATCGCCTGGTTTCAGATGTTTTACTGAGTATTAGTACCTCTGGAATTCTTGGAGATGATGGCATAAATGCATACAGCAAGGCTGTTGATCAGTTAGCAAAAAGAAAGGATTCTAATATTGCGGATATAGTCATCCTGATTGTAATTATGATTATCGTATTGTCATTATTGACCAATCTCGATAATCTGGATGTCAGTTCAGAGTTCACCAGCTGGATGACGGTTTATGGCGATTCGAAAACTACCCTCACCTATGCCGGCTGGTGGTTCCTTCTAGTCAGTTCTCCAATTCTACTTATAGCCTTGTTCCGCTGGTTCTGGCGCTTCTATCTCTGGTCAGAGTTCCTCTACCGTGTTTCAAGGATAAAACTTAATTTACAACCAGCCCACCCGGACATGGCCGCTGGACTCGGAATTCTTAAGAATAGTGAAAGCGCTTTCACGTTGATTGCGTTTGCCTTCGGATCCATGCTGTCCGTCGCTGTTGCTGAAGACATTCTTTACACCGATATGACACTTAAAGAATCTCTGCCTGTTGTCGCTGTCTATATCGGCACTGCAATCATCATCATGACACTGCCGCTGCTCTTCTTTAGCAAGCAAATTGCCAGAGTCAGGCTCTGGGGACGTGTCGCGTATGGCAACCTTGGCTACCAGCTATCGCGAGCCTTCGATGAGAAATGGGCCAACCCATCTGATCAGAATAACGGTGATGAACTTCTTAAAAAAAACGATTCCTCAGCTGTTTGTGACTATGCTGAGATCTACTCCAATGTCCGCAGTGTGCAAATCATTCCTACTAGTCTGCGGGATTACATGGAACAAATAATTGTACTGATTATCCCTTTTCTACCCCTGGTGCTTACTGAGTATTCCATAACAGATGTATTAAAACGCATTATGGACACGCTGGTTTAATACGTTTTTAAGACGCATGCCTCCGTTACACGATGACAGCTACGGATCACCAGGTACTGGAAAGGCGCAGTTGTTGAATGGGAATATAGTGCTTCTGATACGAAACTTTTTACTGCTATAAAAGGACTAACTCATCAAAGCTGAAATTGAAACAGAAACAATACAACATAGAGAATTAGTATTAAACTATTATTAATTCTTGTTTCCTTCATTACAGACTATGACCTTTGAGGTACGATAGCAATATGCGAAATAGTATTCCTGACGTGATATTTAAAACCCGTGTCCGCAATGATGATTTAGAAGGGGATAATCCATTCGAATGGAAAGATTTAAGCAGTGATGAAATATTTAAAGGCAGGAATGTTGTTTTGTTTGCCCTGCCCGGTGCTTTCACCCCGGTATGCAGCAATAATCATTTACCACGTTACGAAGAACTCTATGGAGACTTTCTCGCAGAAGGCGTGGATGCCGTTATCTGCCTGTCGGTGAATGACGCCTTTGTTATGTATCAGTGGGGACAAAGCCAGGGTGTGAAGAACGTATTTTTATTGCCCGATGGAAATGCCGAGTTTACCCGGAAAATGGGAATGCTGGTAAATATGCTGCATCGTGGATATGGTCAACGCAGCTGGCGTTATTCCATGTATGTTGAAGACGGTGAAATCAAGAAACTGTTTTCTGAAGCGGGCTTTGCGGACAATAACGAAAACCCGGCATTTGAAGTCTCTGACGCAGACACTATGCTGGCGTACCTGAAAAGTCGTTAGTGAAATATCGTCAGGAATCATCATTCTGCAAAGGGTGAATTCCAGTGTTGTTATAACAGGGTGGAATGGCAAAATTATCCTGACATGAAGATATCGAACACTTTTACAATGAATGATCTTTTTATAGACTGATCATCTGGAGGCAGGTAATGAAAATCCTTCTGATTCTTACTCTCTCGTTTATGCTGTCAGCCTGTGTCTCAACCTCGCCAGGGTCCATAGGTTCCGGCCTTTATACTGTTCCGGTCGGAAGCATAGTTAAACTCAATCAGCCGCTGACGATCCCGGGAAACAAGGCACGCACCGGTGTCCAGTTTGGTAAAGCAACAATAAGTGTCAACCAGTATGAACCGTACTGTGAATTTCTGGTGAATACCATTAAAGAAAAAACAATAACACTACCAGCGGGTGACTACAGGGTCACCAGGGTTCGGCGCTATGAAATTCCTATTGCCGGGTCTCGGCCCAGTGGAGGAACTATGGTGGCATCATCGAGTGAGTCTACTGCATGGGCAGCTCAGGCCATTGCACCGGCGAGTGACTGGCTCTACACAACAGCATTTCGCCTGGAATCAAATGCCCATCCTGATATCCGCCAGCTGGAATGCGGCAATGCATTTCCCGCAGGCTATATGATGACACATCACATCACCATGAATGAATTTGAGTCATTGGCTGGCGATATTCTGACGTTGCAGCTTGTAGGGAACTAATGTTTCAACTCTGCAGTACCCTGTATTGTCAGACGCCGGCCTTGCTATAAATCAATAGTCCTTTGATATCCAACTAGACATCAGATTTACTGAATAGGTATTGATTACGGTATTGTCTACGGTATTCATTCTGCTATTTCTTCACCTGATCCACCCGCCGCTTTTGGGATATCCTTGAATTTAGTCAGGCCATCTTTGACAGGCAGCACTGCCTCCTGGTAGTTGACATGCGCCGTCGGTTTGAATGAAAAGTCTTCAATCACTGCTGCAGGTACGTCAGTAAGTCCCATCTCAGGATGCTCGGTTAAGATGTGGCCACCACATTGAAGACACCATTTGCGCACACTTTTAGGTGTTTTACTGTAAGTTCCTATACTCCCTTTACCACTGGTGATCTGCACTGCGTCAGGTACCCACAATGTGAAAGCATTGATGGGACTTGCAGCCCAGTGCCGGCACGAGTCGCAGTGGCAATAAGCCATCATTTTTGGTTCTCCACTCAACGCGAGTTCAACAGTCCCGCAAAAGCACTTGCCTAAATAAGTATTCTCATTAC
>JASJFV010000309.1:0-2805 GCA_033791885.1 Gammaproteobacteria bacterium
AAATAAATGCATTAGTTTTTGAGTTTCAAATAACGTATAACGAAATACTTATTTCGTCCCGCGTGTCCATTGCGCCAGTGGCAGCTTGATCTCGAACACAACCCCGTTTCCTGCCTCATTATTCCTTGCCTCGACTGTGCCGCTATGGGCATTGGCGATGAGTTTTACAATGTACAGGCCCATACCAAGGTGAGAGCGGTTGTCGCCTGTTCTACGCAGGGAGATCATCGGGTCAAAAAGTCTTTCCTGCATCCCTTCTGGCAATGTTTTACCTATATTCATTACCTTTAGAATAGCCTGCTGGTGCCAGATGCTAAGTGAGATGGATACCGGTTGCGCGGGGACACAGAAATCCATCGCATTATCCAGTAACTTGTCAATCATCTGTGCTATATGATCGGGGCTTCCTTCTACAATCACCTGGTGCTCAGGCAGCAGAAGAGTAAATCCCTGTTTGAATTCAGGGTGACTTTCCTGAAAGCCTTCGACGAACATGGCGAGCATTGTATTCAGGTTGAATTTCTCGTGATGCTCTGTTTCCAGCGCTTCTTCAAGGTTGCCTGCCTCAGTCAGGCTAGCCAGCAGCGACCCTAGCCTGTTTACCCCATTTTGTGCCCGTGACATGTATTTACTTTGAGAAATTTCAGGGTGCTGAGTGCCGAGGTTTTCCAATGATGAATTGACCACGTTGAGTGGATTATTCAGTTCATGTGCAAGGGTGTCCGGCATCCGTTCAAGGTAGCGTGTGTAGTGGGAAAGACGGGCCAGCATACCGGAAATACTGCGCGACAGGTCGCCGATTTCATCACCCGCTTTTGTTTCAGGGATGGCGCGGACATCTCGTAGACGCCCATCCGGATTAATTGCCTGGCCACTGGCCTTGCTGAGTCGACGGATGCGCCTGGTTAACCGCCAGGCAAACGTCATCAGGGCAGCAGCAACCAGGGCAAAGACAAGGACTGTAATAGAAATCAGGTTCTGCAGTAACTGGTTCTGTAACGTGATAACACTATGACTGCTGCGTTCAACAATGACGGCGCCCATGATTTTTCCTTCATGTCTAATCGGGTGGGCAGCCATCAGCAATTCTGCTCTCTGATCGATGCTAGAGCGCCGGTCAGTGGCCGCTTCTCCTTCCAGTACCTGGTTGAATACTGCTTCATTGCGTTTGCGGGTATCATCGGGCAGGTCTTTGAACTCAGCGGCAGGGGGCTTGAGAACTTCCCTGAACACGGGTTCAAGAAAATCATCCATCCACAGTTGCAGTGTTTTCATGTTGGAACCGCTGAGATTTCTTGTATTATCTGTGTCAGTTGTGAGATTACCGACTAGCGCACGTACATACTTATTCTGGTCAATGACCCATATTCGTGTGCCCGGTTTGTCCAGGCCATGCAAAATCCTGTCTATCTCTGGAGAAGAAATGCGCACTTTCCCCAGCTCGGTGGTGGTCTTGGCATCAGAGGTGCCGAGCACAGTCTCCAGTTTTCTTTCCTTTGCATCATCTACGTCGGCTACGGCTATGGCCAGGCGTGCGTCGCCGGATACCATCGCTCTTGGCAGTCGAAGCTCTATTGCGTAGCCGTTATCCAGTTGCTGAAGATAACCCACAATACTGTAGATTGGGTCACCGGTTAACGGGTAGCGCCACTCCTCATCCATGGCATAGACATCCATGCGGCCGGGTTTGGCGGCAATCACAGCGTATCGTGTCATCGTGTCATCGGTATCGCGCAGATAAATCCGCAGATAATCACTGTTATCCAGTCTGCGGTAACTGGGATCACGTAATATGACCTTGTCATCCTGCACCACAAACAGAGCGTAAAGGTAGCTCCCCCAGCTTCCCAGAACGTGGCTGAAGGATAAGTCACTTTCCTTATCATCTGGTTTTCGTAGCAACTTCGGCACAGAGTAATGGCCGGCGTTTTCTGCCAGTTTTCCCCAGTCATCAAGTTTTCCATCCATAGTTAATGGATGATCCAGCCCTACTACTTGCAGGTTGCCAATTTCACTTTCAATATCGGCGACGCTTTTTTCAGTCGAAAACAGCTCGGGTCGGTCGTGCAGCACGGTAGCAATCGCACCTGCTGTCAATAAAAGCGCTTCTTCCTGGCCCTGCAGTGCAAAAGCCTTCATCTCCCTGACGTATTGATATCCCATCAACGGAATCAACAACAGGGTTAGAATGACCAGCAGTAACTTGAAACGGATACCGACGCGAATCATCAGCTCTTCCAGCGATAACCAACACCAAAAACGGTTTGAATAGAGTCAAATTTGCTGTCAATGGCTTTGAATTTGTTGCGAATTCTCCTTATATAGCCATTGATGGTATTGTGTTCGACCAGGCTTTGCCGGGTAACCTGCATCATATGATCATAGGTGCGCACATGGCCGGGATGTCGAGACATTGATTCAACCAGCCAGTATTCAGTCAGGGTCAGGTTTAGCGGCTGATTTTGCCAGTTTATGGACATGCTTTGCTGGTCAACCATGAGGTCGCCAAGACGGTAAATCTTGTCGATTGTTTCTGACTTGGCACTTAATGTATCAACAATACGGAATAGAGACGAAACGCGCACTGCCAGGTACTGTAAATTCACTGGTTTGGTCAGGTAGTCCCAGGCATCCAGTCGTAAACCGGACACTGTATCGATATCGCTGTCGCGGGCAGTAAGGAATATGATCGGCAGGTGCTTGGACATACTGCGCAATTCTCGACATAGATCAAAGCCACCATCCGGTTCATCTTCCAGCATGATATCCAGTATCGCCAGATCAGGTAGTTCGTCCTTGAAACCT
>JASJFV010000310.1:0-4092 GCA_033791885.1 Gammaproteobacteria bacterium
CTATCCGGCAATCATCTTTAGAAGATTTCTGGACAAATCTGGATAAAACCTCAAGTGGACAGCGCCCTATCCTGTACACCCACGGTTTTTATATCAGCTTTGACAGGGGCTGCAGAAGAGCCTCAGAATTTAAGAAATCTCTAGATCTGGTCGGACGCCTGGTACTTTTCAGCTGGCCATCAGATGGCGTAATCGTGAACTACACAAATGATGAGGCCGATGTGTACTGGAGCGTGGATCCGCTACAGGAAACACTGAACGATATGATAAATCGTTATGGCGCAGGTAACATCAACATCGCCGCTCATAGTCTTGGTACTCGGGGAGTCATGCTAGCACTGGTCAGAATTGCCAGTGCAAAACACCTTGCCAGAGACACCAGCAAACCACTAATAAACCAGGTCGTTCTGCTCGCTCCCGACATTGATGCAGGTATATTTAAACAGTATCTGCCGCATATAAAGTCACTTGCGAAAAACATTACCGTCTATGTATCTCAGCATGACAGCCCGCTGGCACTTTCCAGGCAGCTGCACGGCTATCCCCGCCTGGGAGAATCCGGCTCTCATCTAGACGGACTAAACGGTATAGAGATTATCGATATTTCCGATGTAACGGTACAATACCCTTCCGGTCATCTTTACCACCTGTACAATGATGAGGTGGTTGCTGACCTTCACCAGCTATTAAATGAAAACAAACCGGCTACAGCGCGCAGCAATCTTAAACACAGCGGGGAAAATTACTGGCGGCTGCAGCCAGCCATAGATATGGCCCCGACCACAACAGATAAATCAGCAGATGATCGACAGCCTGAATCATCACAAAATATAAAATGAAACGGACATTCCTGCTCAGCCTTAGACATTACAGCCTGAAGATGATTTACGCTTTGCTGATCGCTGCACTGGGTGCTGTACTGAGCGCGATCCTTTTATTCATCTACCTGATGGACAGCCGCCCCGATTTACATCCCTGGCACAGTATTGAACTGGATGAGGAATATACGCTGGAAAAACAGGGGGAAATTATCTCGTTTAACGATTATCTGAAACTCGAAGATAAACTGTTTCAGCAACTGCAAACAGATATTTACAAAACACCATCGATAACACCAGAAAGTCAGCTAAACCGCTTTGAAAGAAACAGTCTGGCTGACCCGACGCACCACCCGAAAAACTGGAACCGCAGCTTTATCATGGCGCCAGCACAACCACGGGGTGGCGTTTTGCTGCTACATGGACTGTCCGATTCACCCTACAGCCTTAGGACACTGGCAACAGAGCTATATCAGCAGGGGTACTATGTACTGGGTCTGCGTATGCCCGGTCACGGCACCGCACCATCCGGACTGGTTAGCGCCAGTTGGCAGGATATGGCTGCCGCTGTAAAACTAGCAGTGAATCATATCAGCACACAGGTCACTTCCCAGCAACCCGTATTTCTGCTCGGCTATTCTATGGGAGCAGCACAGGCGGTTAACTATTCACTTGATGCCCTGCAGAACAATAAGCTGCGTCGCGCCGATGCTATGGTATTAATCTCACCTGCTATCGGGGTAGCTGCTGTTGCCGCACTGGCGGTATGGCAGGAACGACTATCTGCTATCCCGGGACTTGAGAAACTGGCGTGGAACTCTATCGGTCCTGAATACGATCCCTATAAGTACACCTCATTTGCCATCAATGCCGGTGACATGATGTACCGCCTGACAATGGAAATTGATCGCAAATTAGCGGTACTGAAAGCCTCGAGCGGAACAGAAGAATTTCCGAGAACGCTGGCGCTGATGTCACTGGTCGACGCAACCGTATCATCACACGCCGTGGTGACACATCTGTTTGACAAACTTGAAAACACCGGCAATGAGCTCGTGCTGTTTGACATCAATCGCCACGAAGACTTCACTTTGTTTTTAAAAAAAGACCCGATCGTGGAGTACCGTGCCCTGCTGAAACGCAGCCAGCTGAATTTTGAGCTGACATTATTTACCAACGTATCAGCGAATTCTGATTCCGTGCTTGCTCATCACTGGCGCCAGGCTGATGGCAGCCGTACCACCGAGCAGACCAACATGATCTGGCCTGATCATGTTTATTCATTGTCCCACGTTGCGCTACCGTTCCCAGCGACAGATTCACTGTATGGCTCAGAACCGGTAGATAATGAAGGTCTGCACATCGGCCTGCTAGAAACAAAAGGCGAAAAAGGTATTCTTAACATTCAGGCAAGCGATATGTTGCGCCTACGCTACAATCCTTTCTATTCAAACATGCAAAAACAGATTATTGATTTTCTTAACAATAAGCCAGTTAATTGATCAATCATTTTTTTAGAGAAGCTAAATAACACCGATAGCATCGTAAAATACTGCATGTATTCACCTACAGGAAAACTTACTTAACTTTACTGCGACTCGCGCTCTTACGCTCATGCTCCTTCAGAAGCTTCTTACGAATACGAATATTTTCCGGTGTAACTTCTACCAGCTCATCATCATCAATAAACTCCAAAGCCTGCTCCAGCGTGTACTTGATATGCGGCGACAAGGTCAACGCTTCATCCGTACCTGATGCACGTACGTTGGTTAGTGGTTTTGGTTTTATCGGATTAACCACAAGATCATTGTCACGTGAGTGAATACCCACAACCTGACCTTCGTAAACCTCATCAGCATTACCCACCAGTAACTTGCCGCGCTCCTGCAACGGACATAACGAATAAGCTACCGCCTTGCCTCTAGCATTGGAAACCAGTACACCATTAAGACGCTGACCGATGTCATCGGACACAATTGGACCATAATGATCAAACACGCTATACAGTAAGCCCGTGCCGCGTGTCATTGAAAGATAGTCGGTTCTAAAGCCAATCAAACCACGCGCAGGTATCATGAAGTCAAGCCGAACCCGGCCTTTACCATCCTGCACCATATCTTTTAAATCTGCCTTACGCTTGCCCAGCGCTTCCATCACCGCACCTTGATGCTCGATTTCAATATCGGCGGTGAGCTCTTCATAAGGCTCCAGCTTTACACCGTTTTCTTCGTGAATAATAACTTCAGGACGACCCACAGCCAGCTCGAAATTTTCTCGACGCATGGTTTCAATTAATACCGAAAGATGTAACTCACCACGACCCGATACTTTGTACTTGTCGCCCTCAACCTGGTCTACGCGAAGCGCGACATTGTGTTTAAGTTCCTGCTGCAGGCGATCCCAGATATTTCGACTGGTGACATACTTGCCTTCCTGACCGGAAAAGGGTGATGAGTTTGCCTGAAACGTCATGCTTATGGTTGGCTCATCAACCGTCATTGGCGGTAATGCTTCAACCACATTAGGGTCACAAATGGTATCGGAGATAGATAATGGGTCAAGACCGGTAATCGCGACAATATCACCCGCTTCTGCTTCTTCAGCCTCAACACGTTCCAGACCATGAAAACCTAATACCTGGCCAATACGCCCACTACGCACCTTACCGTCATCACCAATAATTTTCACTGCCATATTGGTTTTAACCTTGCCGCGACGAATGCGGCCAATACCAATAATACCTACATAGCTATTGTAATCAAGTGTTGAAATCTGTAACTGAAAAGGGCCATCTGGATCAACTTCAGGCGCATGCACATGCTCGATAATTGCCTCGAATAAAGGTGTCATGTCACCGCCAGTAATTTCAGCTTCAACACCGGCATAACCATTAATAGCTGAAGCATAAATCACAGGAAAATCTAACTGCTCATCAGTCGCACCCAGTTTATCGAATAAATCAAATGTCAAATCCAGCGCGCGATGCGGATCCGCGCCATCACGGTCAATCTTGTTTATTACTACGATAGGCTTAAAACCCATGGCAAATGCTTTCTGGGTAACAAAACGGGTTTGTGGCATCGGGCCATCTACCGCATCAACCAGTAGTAAAACTGAATCAACCATAGAAAGTACACGTTCAACTTCACCACCAAAATCGGCGTGTCCCGGTGTATCGACAATATTGATGTGGTAATCATTCCACTCAATCGCCGTGTTTTTTGAGGTAATGGTAATGCCGCGCTCTTTTTCCTGATCGTTTGAATCCATAATG
>JASJFV010000311.1:0-6705 GCA_033791885.1 Gammaproteobacteria bacterium
ATACGCGCCTGGTGATCGACATTATTAGTGCCCCACATTGCCGCCATTTTGCGGAATAGGTAGGCCTGTTCATTACTGAACTTGGCTGAACCCAGCCAGTACACAGAGTCCGGGCCAGACTGTTCGCGCACTTCGTTCAGTTTGTCGCCAACTTCATTGATGGCCTGGTCCCAGGAAATTTTTGTCCACTTACCATTGACCAGTTTGGTCGGGTATTTCAGACGCCGCTCACCATGTCCATGCTCTCTGACTGCTGCGCCTTTAGCACAATGGCCGCCATGGTTAAACGGATGATCGAATGCAGGTTCCTGGCCGGTCCAGACACCGTTCTGCACTTCGGCGACAATACCGCAGCCTACCGAGCAGTGTGTACAGATCGTCTTGACTTCATTAGCCTTGCCTCCTGTGGCACCTTCAGCACTGGCCTGGGCCTTTTTCATCATTGCCGGGCTCAGGGTTGTTGCAAGAGCGGCACCACCAGCCATCAGTCCCGAGTTACGCAGAAATCCGCGTCGTGACATCGCCCTGCCTCCGCCTGCGGATACCGCTGACTGGGCCTTTTTACTGTCTGTAACCTGATTCGAAGTTTTCGTCAATTTCATTACTTTTCTCCTGATTGCCCGGACACTTATTCGGCGGCTGTCTTATAGTAAGCTGAGACATGCTCCGTAACACGGTAGCCTTTGGATTTTTCTTCTGCCTGCTCTGTCTCTGTCAGGGCTAATGCAGATGCAGGTGTAGATGCAACAATAGCGGCACCCGCACCGGCAACAGCGCTGCTACGCAGGAAATTTCTTCTGCCGGTCTGTTTCAATTCTTGCTTTTTCATTTTGCTTCCTCCTGACAGGAAAGTTTGTCTAAAATCATTACGTCTAAATACTAATCAACTAAGACGGTTGCGTAGAGATAATGATATGCATCATCACTCAACGGATAAATAACGTTTTTCAATTTCTAAAAAAGCGCTACCAAAACGAGACACCGCTTTATAGAAAACTGCATTGTTTGCTGCAGACATCTCTGTAAAAAACTGCTGAAACCAGCTATTGATGTGCGTCGTAAAAAAACCGCGCTGAGTGTCAATGCTGCTGCCATCCTGAATCAGCATAGCCATCACTTCACACAAAGCCGCAACATGATCTTCCGGCTCATGAACTTCCACCTCGCGCTCAAAGCCCAGGCGGTCAAGATCATCACGCAAATCCCCAAGCGGCTTTTCCATCAGAAACCCGGTCAGATAAAAAGACCCATAAGGAACCAGCTCGCCGCGCCCAATACCAATAAAAAGTGCATGGTATTCATCATTGATAGACTCAATGGATCGTCTTTTAGCTGCCAGCCCCAACAAGGACATCGAAAGCGCCATTTCATCGCCACCTTCATCAACATCGACGAACTTTGAAACCTGGTCCAGCAATGCTGCATCGGGGACATCTCGCAACAATGCGGCAAGCATCCCATAAGCGGCAGCACGGTACTGCTGCTCCTGCTCAAGCGGGTTTTCATGCCATTCGACCGCAACCTGCCCAACGGACTGTTTGCTTTCAAGGTTACTTGTCGATGTCTGTAATTCGGGCATTAAATTTCTCCTTCCTGTATTACTGCAATTAACGAGCCAACTACTAAATGAAAATAATGACTATTAAGGCACAAAAGTACCAATCCATGTCGCCCAGGTGACCATAAAAGGCCTAATGGGTCACTCTGCCGCGGTCAACACCCTTACCCATCATGTCATCATCCTGTATTACATCGACGACTCGGCAGTCTTCACACATCTTTAGTCGCTGCTTCGATCGCTCATCGGTAAACATCCAGTGCCCTTCCAGCTTTGCCAACATATTGCTAATGACAGACTTGGTAGCAAACGGTTTACCGCATGAGACGCAGCAGAAGGGCTCTTCTTCATGCAATGTAACAGTGCGGCTGCGCGCTTCGCGGTCGAACAGCAGGCGTGGAGTTATCCATATAGCGTCCTCCGGGCAGATACTTGTACAGAGCCCGCACTGCAGACAATTTGACTCTATAAAACGCACCTGCGGGACATCCTGACCACTCTGCAGCGCTTTCCCCGGGCAGGCGCTGACACAGGACATGCACAAGGTACAGGTATTTTCATCAATACCAGCTGCACCAAACGGAGCGCCGGCGCTGAGTGTCATCATCTGTGGCAACGACCTATCCATCGTTGCAAAGGCCTGTTCGTATAGCGCATCAATGGCCATGAACACCGTCTGGCGCTTCCCCCCTGCCCCCGCATACAAAGCAGGCGTAATTAGCGGCATCACCGATTGCCCCGTCAGACGTCGATCTACACGCTGAACTACTTCTGCCGGATAACCCATGCCAGTTAGAATTTCATTGGCTGTAGCCAGCTGTTGATCAATCTCCTTACAGACCTCGTAGGGAATATTTCCGTCATCAAGCAGTAGCACACTGCGGGCACCATAGGCGAGTGCAGAAAGCCAGATTTCGATACCAACGCTAGCCGTCTCTTCAACTGCAACAGGCAGTATATTAGCGGCAGATGATTCCGGCATCGCCGATTCCATTGCATGGAAAACCACTACGGGTTCATCTCCCCCCTGCTCTCGATAAACCTTTAACAGCCTGCGCAGGAGAGCGAGCGTGTCATCAGCTGTCGGATAAACATAGCGAATAGCACCACTTGGACAGACAGTTGCGCATGCACCGCCGCCCTGGCAGAGATGGGATTCAACTTCTATCATCTCAGTAAGACTGCTAATTGCGTCCGCAGGACAGGCATCGATGCATCGTGTACAGGCGGTTACCCCGGACCGTCCATGGGCACAGATTGATGGGTCATAGTCGAAATATTTTGGCTTCTCAAAACTGCCTGTGAGAGAAGACAGCTCGCTGATAACTGTCTTTAATTTGGCTCCTGATGCGCTGGAAGCAATGTAACCCGGCGGCTTCAAAGTCATACCCAACAAAGGTTCATCTAACAGGTCAATGACAAGATCTGCGCTGATGCTTTCACTATCATCAAGCCTCTCTTCACTATTCGGACTGACGCCTGTCAGGCTAATAGTGAAGTTGCCGAGGTAACCTTCGATAGTTATTTTACGCTGGCGTATTCGTGTAGATGGGATTCCATCTATCGTCACCTTACCTTCCTGTATTAGATGCGGCTTGAGCTCCCCCTGCAACGGTACTGCGTTCTGCACTGTTGCATCACCGCCAATGATGGCGACAACACCGCGTGACTCATACTTGACCAGACTGGTGGGCTGGACAGACATAGTCGACACAGCTGCCAGGGCTGCATCACGTGCCTGCCGATTTATTTCATCACTTGTCCTGTTTGGCATTACTGTCCTCTACATGTGTTTCATTATCGTCGGCGCACCTATGATTAACGGCGCTGATTTCGTCATCGTCCTGCTCACCAGCGACTATCAGTGCGCCTGGCTCCATTTCTGCATCCAATGTCATCTCGGATTCTGCTGATGCCGACTCAATTGATCTTTCTGATGCCTTATCACCATCCTCTTCGTGCAACTCTTCAGATGCCTGGCTTGCTTCTAGAGCCTCCTTCGCCATTGCCATCTGGTGACGCATGTCAGCAGTAACGATGTCGCCAAGCTTTTCAAAACTGGTGAAGTCATCATCGTAATCATCCAGCCCGTCACGTGTGTTGAACATGCCACCCAGAAATAATTTGCGCAATGCCAGATTGCGCAATTCATCACTTACTTTTGGAGACATAAATCCGCTGTAATCCGAATCATTGCCAAGACTTTCAAGTGGTGGCATATCACTGTCAACGGGAAAATCATCTTCAACTACTACGGCCTCGAAGGCTTCCTCAGCAGTCTCTTCTGCGATGAGCGTGGCATCCTGCGAATCCTCAAGCGGTTCCTTCAGTGATTTATCATCGGTAGCGGTTTTTGCCACATGCTTGCGGCGAGACCAGCGTGAGATAAAACCTTCTTCGTGCTGTGATGGTGAATCTTTATCTGAATCAGTCATAGTTTAAAACCCGGGCCTTCATGCCCCTCTTTTCGCCAGTCCTTGCGCTTACGCTTAACCCGTTTTTCAGGCGCGTAATTCTGTAACACGAACTCCTCCATCCAGCGGTACAGTTCCGGCGGCATCGGCACGGTAAACGCCTCTCCCTCGCATTCGAGGTAGGCATTTGCTTCATCAAAGCTCGGCGTGACAATGTAGGGCACAGGGACGCCATCATCATTATCGCGGGTAATCACATAGACGCCGGGATCGGGCAAGACTATGTTGTGGTAATAACTTTCACACTCATCAACATACAAGGTGATGTTAAATCCCGGATATAGCAACTGCTGCATATCGTCCTGATCATTGATTACTCGCACACCAGCCTGTTCATCAGTATCCCATTGCGTATCACCTGTCACACCGACAGCTGTCCAGACTTCGTCCACCCAGATATTTTTAGATTCGCGGCGCTCCATGATGACGGCAACGGGCATGCTTACCGGCATCGCCTTTTTTCTTTCTTCCAATGAGGATGAAACGGACATTGATGCTCCTGTACAACACATAATGAAATTAGAATAGTACTGAACTGCAAGTTGTGTGCCATTAAGCTAGCGCAATCAGACTCCCTTCAGGCAGCACGAAGGTGGCACTGTTACCCTGGCTGATACCAGTAACCGGACTGTGCAGGAAGAATCCCTGTTAGATAGGCAATGAAAAGCTTTTGCACCATACCGATGGGGCAAAATGACCCTAACGGTAATCAAAAAAGGTACAACATGTCCCAGTTATGTCAGGAGATGGATGGATTATTTCAGATTAAATTCAAAAATAATGCTCATCGACTGCGATGTAGAGGCAATTCTCTAACTGGAACACATCTTGCTAAGTGATTAAGTAGCATATTTTTTCGCAACAGGCGTACCTTATATATGGCAGCAACAGAAACAGGCACTGGCAATCAACTTATCGATCGTTTTGGTCGCCGCATCGACTACCTTCGCATCTCCGTCACTGACCGTTGCGATCTTCGATGCGTCTACTGCATGTCGGAAGACATGCAGTTTGTCCCGCGTGCGCAGTTATTAACACTGGAAGAGGTGGTCCGCATAGGCAGGGTGTTTAGCGAACTCGGTGTCAGCAAGATACGTATCACTGGCGGCGAACCGTTAACACGCAAGAACGTTCTTGAGATATTCAGGCAGCTGGGCAAGCTCAATGAGATCAGGGACCTGACCCTGACAACTAACGGCACATTGCTGAATAAATTTGCTGGCGAGCTGCATCGTGCTGGCGTCAATCGTATTAACATATCACTCGACACCTTACAGGAAGAACGCTTCAGCAGTATCACTCGCACAGGCAAACTGCACCGTACTATGGCGGGCATCGATGCTGCCCTGGACACCGGCTTTGACCGTATTAAGCTGAATGCAGTTATCCTCAAAAACCGTAACCATGACGAAGTCATTGACCTGGTTGAATTTGCTCATAATCGTGGCATGGATATCAGTTTTATCGAAGAGATGCCGCTTGGCGTCATTGGCGACCACGACCGTGCCGAAGCCTACATTTCCAGCGATGAAATTCTCGACATACTCCGCCAACGCCACGAGCTGATTCCAACTACCGACAACACCGGCGGCCCGGCACGCTACTACAGGCGCAGTGACAACGGCGCCCGTGTTGGCTTCATTTCACCGCACAGCCATAACTTCTGCGATACCTGCAACCGCGTCAGGTTAACAGCAGAGGGTCGTTTGCTACTTTGCCTGGGCCAGGAACACTCGGTCGATCTGCGCCGCGTTGTCAGAGCCAGCCCGACAGATGACGCACCGTTACGTGAGGCTATTATTGGCGCCATGGACATCAAGCCGCACGGTCATGACTTTGACCTCAACAGCCAGCCGGTCATTTTCCGGCACATGAATTCCACCGGAGGCTGAGGCGTCGATTAGGTTTTCGCCGCGGTAATTATGACTGAGAATCTTGAGGCCATTAGCAGCACCCCGCTTCCGCAGATGACCAATGCCGGTTTGCAGGCATCAACTGCATTTACCGCCATCGACGAATTTGGTCAGCAACGTGAAGGGCACATTGCCGCCGAGCGCGCACTTACTGTCTACCTGGATAAAAAAGAAATTGTTACACTGATGACACTCGGCACGCAGCCGGAATTACTGGTACTGGGCTGGCTGCGTAATCAACGACTGCTGCCTGATGTTTCGCATATCAAGGCAATTCAGGTTGACTGGGAAACCGAGTCTGCTGTCATCACGACACACAACGGCGTCGAGGATCTCGATCAAAAAATGGGTCGTCGTACTGTCACAACCGGTTGTGGACAGGGTACGGTTTTTGGCAGCCTGATGGATGACATCGACAAAATCAAACTGCCGCAGGTTCAAATACAACAATCAACCTTGTACAAACTTCTTCACACCCTTAGTGAACATAACGAAGTCTACAAGCGTGCTGGCGCCGTGCATGGCTGCGCCCTGTGCAAGGACCATAGCATGCTGCACTTCGTTGAGGATGTCGGGCGGCACAATGCCGTTGATGCTATAGCCGGGCAAATGTGGCTCAACGACACGCCGGGGCACAATAAACTCTTTTATACCACCGGCAGGCTGACTTCCGAGATGGTAATAAAGGTCGCTCAGATGGGAATACCGGTTCTGCTGTCGCGCTCAGGTGTCACAGAGATGGGTCAGACACTGGCACAAA
>JASJFV010000312.1:0-10268 GCA_033791885.1 Gammaproteobacteria bacterium
TACGAGAAAAAAAAACTGTTTTAGCAGAAAGCTCTCTTCAAACAGCAGATCAACACACATATTTCAGACCACAAATGAATCGCTCTATAGTTATAATGACCTTATCAGGGGGCCTTGAAGCAATATGATCTGGCTTGAGCGTATCATTATCTTCAGTATCGTTATTGTTCTCGGCGGCATTACAGCCTGGATGCAGACGAGTTTATTCGACGAATCAATCGATGAAGAGATTGTTGCTGAAAGTCATGACCCTGACTATTACATTGAAAATTTCATCGCTGTAGGCATGGATACGAACGGCGACCGTCAGTATGTACTTGAAGCGGAGCGCATGGTGCATTTCCCTGATGATGATACTGCGCTGCTTGATAAGCCACATGTTATACAATATGAACCTGAGCATGCTCCAACACACATATATTCAGAAACGGGATGGATTTCTGCTGATGGTGATGAAGTCATTCTTACTGGTAATGTTCGCGTTATTCGTGGGCGAGACAGCTCCGGCAGCGGCGGTGTCACCACAACAGATAAGCTGAAGATCGTGCTGAAAGAGCCCTTTTCGTGAACACACAAGAGAGAAAAATATGAATTTTTTTTCACCTATAGCATTAATTACCAGCCTGGCCATTGCCGGCATCCTTTTCAGCAGCCCTGTGCTCGCACTGGATAGCGATAAGGATGCTCCGGTCACAATAAATGCCGACACCACCGATATTGATTTTCGAACGGGTAAGCGTGTTCTGTCCGGAAATGTGGATATTACGCAGGGCACACTGAATATCAGGGCCGACAAAATCGTTCTGATCTACAAAGGTGATGAAATTGATACTGCCACGGCCTATGGCAAGCCTGTCAGGTTCAAACAACTCCCCGAGGGCCAAAAACAGATGGTACACGGCGAAGGAATAACACTTGAACTAAAGCAGGCGAAAAATCTCATCACGTTGCAACAGAATGCGAAAATCACTCAAGGTTCAAACACAATTACTGGTAAAGTTATTTATTACAATACGAAAACCAGCAAAATGACTGTGAAGAGCCAATCCTCTGGGACGCAGAAGAAATCATCCGCCAGTAAACAGGCATCATCGGGCAAAGAAACTGGTAAAAAAACAGAATCCGGGCGAACCCGAATAGTTATTCAGCCAGGATCGATAAAAAAATAACAACTCCGTTTAATCTACTAACTCCGCAAAATACATGAGCATTCTCTCTACTGATAATCTACTAAAGCGCTATAAAGGCTCTACCGTTGTTAATGGCGTTGATATCAATGTTGAAACCGGTGAAGTTGTGGGATTACTGGGACCAAATGGTGCTGGCAAGACGACGTGCTTCTACATGATCGTAGGCCTTGTGCAACCGGGTAAGGGTAATATCTGGCTGGATGATGTCAATATTACAGGCATGCCCATGCACCGGCGCGCACGACTCGGCATAGGCTATCTGCCACAGGAACCATCAGTGTTTCGCAAACTGACGGTTGAAGAAAATATTATGGCAGTGCTTGAGGTTCAGCCTGACCTGACGGTAGCGCAATGCCATGAACGCGTAGATTACCTGCTGGATGAGTTTAATATTGAGCACAAACGTGATTCGCTTGGCATCAGTCTCTCCGGTGGCGAACGCCGGCGAGTCGAAATAGCCCGCGCTCTGGCACTGGAACCTCTTTTTATCCTGCTCGACGAACCCTTCGCAGGCATTGATCCAATTTCGGTTGGTGATATCCAGCAGATCATTTCACAGCTAAAAAATATGGGCATTGGGCTTTTAATTACTGATCATAATGTCCGTGAGACACTCGGTATCTGTGATCGGGCTTATATCCTCAGCGATGGCGAGGTCCTGACAGCGGGTACTGCTGAGGAGGTCTTGTCGCACAAGGAAGTCAGGGAAGTTTATCTCGGGCACAATTTCCGCCTGTAGAACCGCAGCCATAAATGCACTTTAACCAATTTCCGTCTACACTTACTATACAACGCCCCCTGCTTGTACTCACCGCAGGTAACACATATAACTATTAGGACTTATGCATCATTCTGATTGACAAGCCCTCAGTAGAGAGAGAATATGAAGACAGGGGTTTACTTAATATGACAGACATTAGCCGTAGCAAATTAAAAAATAACGGCACGCCCGAATGAAACAGACACTGGAACTCAAACTTGGCCACAAACTGGCCATGACCCCACAGCTACAGCAGGCCATCAAACTGCTGCAATTATCAGTTATAGATCTCAGAACCGAAATTCAGTCCGCTCTCGATAACAATCCCCTGCTTGATACCGCAGATCAGGAAGAAAATCTCGCTGAACCTGAAAATGCTGATTCTGACAAAGATGACAGCTACAGCAATGAAGACACCCCGGATCAGCAAACTTCGGCTAAAGATGATACGTCCGTCAGCAATGATACCAATGACGTATTTGAACAGGGAACAGCCGGCGACGAACTGAAAGAAGACTATATTTGGGATGATGAAAGCTATATTCCGCGCACCACCACTAGTAATAACAGGGACAATGACTGGAGTGGCGTGGAACTTGACAGCCGCAATTCATCCCCAACCACCCTGCATGACCATCTAGACTGGCAAATGCGTATGCTGCCGCTGTCAGATAATGATCGATTAATTGCCGAGACGATTATCGATGCCATTAACGAAGATGGTTACCTGACACTTTCGATTGATGACATCACGCAATCCCTGTCCCGCAACCATGATATTGAACTTGATGAAGTAGTCGCGATGCTGCATCAAATTCAGAGCTTCGATCCTGTCGGTGTGGCTGCTGTTGATGTGGCAGACTCACTGCATATACAACTACGGCAACTGCCCGAAGACACACCTCATCTACAGACAGCCCGATCCATAGTGGATAAGCACCTGGACCTGGTTGCCCACAGAGACCTTGCTAAACTTAAGCGCGTACTGAAAGGCAAACCGGCAGCACTAAGTGGCGCGATCGCTCTAATTCAGAGCCTTAACCCACGACCTGGCAGCATAATAAATCCGCCTGAGACACGCTATATCATTCCCGATATTACAGTAAAAAAAATCAATGGCAGCTGGCTTGCCCTGCTAAATGAGGAAGCACTGCCCAAGTTGCAGGTGAACCGCTATTACCAGAGCCTGATTCGGCGTGGCGATAATAGTAAAGATAATCGTTACCTGAAAGAAAACCTGCAGGAAGCACGCTGGTACATCAAAAGCCTGCAAAACAGGCATGACACACTACTGAATGTTTCTACTGAAATAATCAAGCGCCAGCAGGCATTCTTTGAAGACGGCGATGAAGCTATGAGGCCTATGGTATTGCATGATATTGCCGATGCTCTGGAACTGCATGAATCCACTATTTCACGTGTCACGACAAACAAATATATGCAAACTCCTGCGGGAGTTTTTGAACTGAAGTATTTCTTTTCCAGCCATGTCAGTACGGTAGATGGCGGAACTTGCTCGGCTACAGCAATTCGTTCGCAGATCAAAAAGCTGGTAGAAGCCGAACCCGTCGGTAAACCGATAAGTGACAGCCGCATAGCTGAGCTATTATCACAGCAAGGTATATGCGTTGCCCGGCGCACAGTCGCCAAATACCGGGAATTAATGAGTATTCCCCCTTCCAATATGCGTAAATCGCTAACACTCTGAAGGAGTTTTCATTATGCAATTAAGTATCACTGGTCAACACATTGAAGTTACCGATGCCCTCCATAACTATGTAACAGAGAAACTGGAGCGTGTTCATCGTCATTTTGACCATGTCACCACGACCCATGTAGTGTTATCGGTAGAAAAAACACGCCAGATAGCAGAAGCTACAATCAATGCCAGTGGTGCGACCATTCATGCCAATTCTGAAAACGGCGATATGTATGCTGCAATAGATGCACTTTCCAGCAAGCTGGACCGGCAAGTGATTAAGCACAAGGAAAAAATCAAAGATCATCGTAGAAATACGATTGATTAATAATGTCAGTCAGTCACGCCAACATTTCCCATCCTGCATCACCTGGAGAATCACATCAGGATTCTCCAGACATAGGTTCAATTCTTGATCGGGGTGGGATATTTACCGGACACCAATCTACCAGTAAAAAAAGGCTGCTGGAGCAAATTGCAAATATATTTTCTGACCGGTTACCGGGTAAAAAAGCAGGGCATATTTTTAGCACACTAATTGAACGTGAAAACCTTGGCAGTACTGGAATTGGTGATGGTATTGCCCTGCCTCATGGCCGAATATCAGGTCTGGACAATGTAGCGGGCATTTTTCTGCGCCTGCAAGAACCGCTCGACTTTGATGCGGCCGACCACCTGCCGGTAGACCTGATATTTGCCATTCTTGTACCAGAAGACGCAACAGAAGAACATTTGAAACTACTTGCCAGCCTGGCGGGTATTTTTCGTGATAAAGAAACTCGGCAGAAACTGCTGGAGATATCAGATCCATCGCTGATTCGTGCCATTTTCGACGCTCCGCCTGAAAATTGAGACAGCCATTATTATGACATTTCGGACCGTCTTAACAGCCGCAAATGTCATTGATTCCCATAGCGAACGGTTAAATTTAAAATGGATAGCGGGAAGAGGCGGCGATCAGCGGCACCTTGAAGCACCCGATGCTCGCTGGTCAGGCATGGCCCTGGTGGGCTACCTTAATACCGTTCATGCCAACCGCGTGCAAATCATTGGGCCAGAAGAACTCGACTATCTGAAACAACTCGATGAGCAACACAGCGTTAGCACGGTAACACGCATCTTCCATCAGCCACGTACCGCCCTGATTATCATTAGTGATGATATGCAAGCCCCTCAGAACCTGCTAATAATTGCTGATGAGGCGGACATGCCTTTGATAGTCAGCCAACTGCCGGCTCCTGAGCTGATATATCACCTGCAGTTTCACCTTGCCCGTGCGCTCTCACCCACGTCATCGATGCATGGTGTATTGCTTTCAGTCATGGGCCATGGCGTCCTGCTTACTGGCGAGAGTGGGATTGGAAAAAGTGAGCTGGCATTGGAGTTAATTTCCAAGGGCCATCACCTGGTTGCAGATGACGCTGTCACTATTCGCCGCACATCTCCTGAACACCTGGAAGGCTACTGCGACCCGAAATTCAGTCATTTTCTTGAAGTTCGCGGACTGGGCATACTCAATATCCGCGATATGTTTGGTGAAGCCGCCACACGTGTAACAAAAAGAATTGAACTGATCGTCAACCTGCAGCGCATGAACGCCGAACTTCTCAGTAGCATGGATCGTCTACATCAGAAACAACGCCACCGGGAACTCCTCGGAATTCAGATACCTGAAATTACCGTTCCAGTAACTTCCGGCCGTAATCTTTCTGTAATGATTGAAGCGGCTGTTCGAAACCAGATTCTCGTCAGCCGGGGTTACAATGCGGTTGAGGATTTCATCGCAATCCAGCAAGATGCCATAAACTCATCAAGTTAGGCATCATCCAGTATAGATACAGGGTAAATCATTAATGGATCTCACTATCGTCAGTGGTCTCTCCGGCTCGGGTAAGACAGTTGCCCTGCAAGCCCTTGAAGACATTGGTTATTACTGTATCGATAACCTGCCTGCTAACCTGCTGCCTCATTTTGCATCCAGCCTGATGGATAGCCCGAACAGCCTGGCCGCTGTAGGTATTGATATTCGCAACCGTCACTTTCTTGAAACCCTGCCAGATAGCCTGCGAAGCCTGAAGGAGCTGGGGATAGATTTCCGCATACTCTACCTCTACGCCGATGAAGACACATTGATCAGGCGCTTTAGTGAAACGCGCCGTCGTCATCCTCTGACTGATCTTTCAACATCACTGGTAGATGGAATTCGAAACGAAAAACAGTTGCTTGCATCGCTTGCACAAAGCGCAAACATGGAGATCGACTCCACAAATACCACTCCTCATGAGTTGCGCAGCCAGGTTCGTAACCTGGCAGGAGCACGAGATGGCTCGGCCATGATGCTGCAGATCGTATCTTTCGGCCACAAGCACGGCAACCCCAGCGATGCTGATTTCGTCTTTGATGTTCGCTGCCTGCCCAATCCGTACTGGGAAAAAACATTACGACAACAGACCGGCATGGACGAAGGTGTCATCAATTTTCTCAGCTCAAAACCGGCAACAATGTCCATGATAGATAATATATACGATTTTCTGACAGCATGGTTGCCCGCCTTTGAAACAGAAAACAGAAGTTATATGACCGTTGCAATTGGTTGCACGGGAGGTCAGCACCGCTCAGTTTATGTTGCAGAGCAGCTTGCAAAAAGGCTAAAGGAGTTTGGTTCAAGGGTGCAACTTAGTCATCGGGAGCTCATATGACCGGCCTCATACTTCTTGCCTACGGACAGATAGGCGATGAACTGCTCAATGCGGCTATCCACATCATGAAGCACTCTGTTGAAAAAATAGAGGTAATTCGCGTGTATGACAATTCCGATACGGCTGATAAATTACCTGCCCTATTGCAACGGACAATCGAGCAGATGGGTACAGTGGGACAATGCCTGATACTGGTGGATCTTCATGGCTGCACTCATTTCAATATTGCCAGGAGATTTGTTGAGCACTCAAGAATTGCGCTGGTAAGTGGTCTCAACCTGCCGATGCTGCTGCGGGTACTGAATCACCGTGAAGAAAACCTGGTAACACTGTCACACTATGCTGAAGAAGGCGGCGTGATTGGTATCTCAACTATAAGTGACGACCTGAACAAGGATACAGGTGACAAAACATCCCCATGATCAGCGAACAAATCTACATCATTAACCGACTTGGTCTGCATGCCCGTGCTGCGGCAAGTTTTGTCAAACTGGCATCATCCTTCAATAGCGATATTTACCTTGTCTACGGGTCACAAAGCGTCAATGGAAAAAGCATCATGGGCATCATGATGCTAGCAGCCTCAAAGGGAACTGAAATGCTGATAGAGGTCGAAGGTACTGATGAAGTTGAAGCAGCTGCAGCGCTGATCGACCTCATCAATAGCCGTTTCGGAGAGGATGAGTAATGCTGTCTTTGCACGGCTCCGGCATAGGCAAAGATATCGCTATAGGCACGGCATGCGTGCTACCCCAGGAGTCGTCCAATATCCCGGAATACCTGATACCGAAGAAACACATCAGTGATGAAGTGCATCGCCTGCGAGCAGCCATAGCTGCCACCCGCATACAGATGATCCAGATTCGCCAGCAGATCACCACTGACTCTCCACCAGAGGCCACCGGGTTTATTGAGGCGCATTTGATGATGCTGGAAGATCCGATGCTGGCGCAGCAGCCAGAAGATCTCGTTGCCAGCCATCAGATCAATGCAGAACAGGCAATAGCACAACAAAGTCAGTCGCTGATTGAAGTCTTTGAAGCCATGGAGGATGAATACCTGCGCACCAAGGGCGACGATATCCGACAGGTGGTAGATCGCATACAAAGAAACCTGATGGGCATCGACCACATTAGCAGCGCTGATATCACCGGTGAATTTTCAGATCCCATTATCGTTTCACGTGACCTGGCACCGGCTGATACCCTGGCTTTAAAACCTCGCCACATCCGTGGCATCCTGACCAATCTCGGTGGACCGATATCGCACTCTGCTATCCTCGCTCGAGGACTCGGTATTCCCGCTGTCGTGGGCTTGCATTCAGCAACACTCTATATCCGTCATGGTGACAAGCTTATTGTTGATGGTCGAACCGGCGATGTCATTATCGCACCAGATAAAAATACACTCGCCTACTACCGAAAACTGAAAAAGGGAATTCAGGAGAAAACGCGCAAACTTGACGCCCTGAAAAAAAGCCCTGCAGTGACCTTAGATGGACAAAAAATCAGCCTGCTAGCCAATATCGACCTGCCTCATGATGTGCGCCAGGTCATGAATGTAAATGCATCCGGAATCGGCCTGTTTCGCACTGAATTTCTCTACCTGAACCGGCAGAAAATGCCGACGGAAAATGAACATTATAATGCCTACATGCGTGTAATTCGGGGCCTGAAAAAACAGCCTATCATAATACGCACTATGGATCTGGGTGCTGACAAACAAGCTGAAAGCAGCAGCGATAAAGCACTCAACCCATCACTCGGCCTGCGCGGCATCAGAATGAGTCTTGGCAGCCCCTCACTGTTCATACCCCAGCTTCGTGCGATACTGCGTGCCTCAGCACACGGACGCATTCGCATGATGATTCCTATGATGTCGAGTTTGAACGAGCTGCTGCAGGTGCTAAGCCTGATCAAGGAAACCCGTAAGGCCCTGCGGGAAGAAAACATCCCTTTTAACGCCAAGATGCCTATCGGTGGCATGATAGAAGTGCCGGCAGCAGCGATTTCAGCAGACCTGTTTGCCCCTCATCTCGACTTTTTCTCCATCGGTACCAATGACCTGATCCAGTATGCCCTCGCTATCGATCGTGTTGATGATGAAGTGAGTTACCTGTACGACCCTCTACACCCCTCTGTACTGAGGTTAATAGAAATGACAGTACGTGCTGCAGACAAAGCGGGTATTCCGGTTACCCTGTGCGGTGAAATGGCAGGCGACACCAGGCTAATTGAAGTCCTGCTTGGTCTCGGGCTGCGCCAGCTTAGTATGGATCCGGCAAATTTGCTCGAAGCCAAGTCGCTCATCCGTCGAATAGATATCAGCAATGCGAAGAAAGTGTCACGCAGACTGCTGGCCGGCAAAGACAGCTAAAATCAAGATTGACATATATTTTGCCAGTACCACCTGTCGTTATTTGCTAAACATCGCCTCTTGGTTTCTTATTCAACCTGAGCAGTAAAACGGGCATAAACCACAGTAACAGCAAGCAGAGAAAATGGCTATTTCCAAAACGGACATAGGGTGTCTGCCCTGTCATCGGCACAACCCGGGATTCCAGCACCGATGGGACAAACTGCTTCAGACGGGATGTAATTTCACCTTTCTCATTAATTACAGCTGTTACACCTGTATTCGCCGCCCTGAGAAAATAACGTCCTGATTCTCGCGCCCTGATCTGCGCCATCTGCAATCTCTGATGCGGCGCCAGTGAATCACCAAACCAGGCATCTTCACTTATATTGATAAGAAATGCCGCTCCACTGACTGTTGCAGCCAACTCTTCACCAAAGGCATCCTCGTAGCAAATACTCACAGCCACCGGCCATCCCGCCAGCTTCATCTTCTTTTGCTCACCCGGCCAGCTGGAAAAGTCTGACATCGGTATCTTCAGATACTCTACCAGCCAGCCAAAGAGCGGTTTAAATGGAAGAAATTCCCCAAACGGCACCAGGTGCTGCTTTCTGTATATGTCATTAGATCCAGTTTTTGCATTATCATCGCTAATGCTGACTGCAGCATTGTAATAGTCTCCAGCCGGTGATGTATCAATGGTGCCTATTAAATAATCCGGCATGCTGCCATCTTTTCTTCTCGGTAATGACAATCCTATCCAGGAAGATACATGCTGCCAGCTATCCGGCACGGCCCCTTCCGGCCAGACAATAAGCGCATTATCATTGACCACCTCTCGACTTAGCGCTGCATAGTGAGAGATGATCTGGTGACTGGCACCCTGGTTCCATTTTTCACTAAGGGCTACATTCCCCTGCAACAGGGCAACATCAACTTCATCTCCCACCGGCTCAACAAAGTGTAACGCTTGAAGGGCCCAGGCGAGAGTAATAACCCCGCCAATCATGGCAGCTGGCAGCAGTCTGTATATTCCTCTGCAATCCACCATTACAGCCAACAGGGCTGCCAATATGGCGATTACCAGGCTGATACCATAGACACCAACCAGTGGTGCCAGGCTCATTAACAGGCTATCACTCTGCGAGTAACCAAGGTTTAACCATGGGAATCCCGTCAATAACCAGCCGCGCAGCCACTCCATCAATACCCAGAAAACAGGCGCCGCAAAAAGCAAACGATATACTCCGGGTTTTGATACTCGAGCCTGCAGCCAGCCGGCAAGTGCTGGGAAAAGTGCGAGACAGGCGACGAAAAGGAACACCAGGAATGCCGCTAGCGGGGCTGGCATAAAGCCGAATTCGTGGATGGAAACATAAACCCAGGAAGCACCGGCCCCAAACAGGCCTAGTCCAAATACAAATCCTAGCCAGGCTGCCCGGGTGCTGGTGACTTTTGACCAGAAGTAAAACAGCATCGCCGGGAACAAAATGGCAAGTGGATAATAGCCGAATGGCGCAAAGGACAGCACCAGTCCGGCACCGGCTAACAGTACGATCATCTCC
>JASJFV010000313.1:0-9826 GCA_033791885.1 Gammaproteobacteria bacterium
GCATGGAAATCATCATCAACTAGTTTAGCCCACAACACGGTGACGTCATCAGGCAGGTATCGTGTAGTACCCCTAACCCAGGAATACTCACTACGTATTACTTCAGTATGCAGATGCGCTACCTGACATGTGGCATGTACGCCGGTATCTGTCCTGCCAGCGGTAATAACCCTGACAGAGGTATTTGCCACTCTGGATAGAGCATCTTCAACGACTGCCTGCACCGTAGATACACCATCCTGATACTGCCACCCGCAGTAGGAAGATCCATCATATTCAATGCCAAGTGCAACTTTCATTACTATACCATCAGGCGCTTTTTAACTTTCTAAATACCCTATTTGAGATGCATATTGCTTTATTAAAGCTAAGCCAGCATCTAGTTACTTAGCGATACTTAGTTCTTTACCTGGAGTTATGCTGCAACTAACCAGATAAGTAGAGAAAGAGGGACAAAAACATCCATTACTCCTGGACGACCAAGTTCGCAGGCAGCGACTTCAGTTAAATCAAAATCATTTGTTTTCTCATCTGCCTGTTTCACCATAAGCGCAGCCTGATCAATAACCGTAGAGATGCTTTTAATTCCTTTCCCGTCTTTTGAAAAAGCCTCACCTTCCATCATTTTCGGAACTATGGAAAGCACCAGCCCAAGCCGTAATGCAAAGCGGCTCGTATCAATGCGAAGGTATGACAGCGGCGACAATATGAACTGAATGCCGCAGATAATATCATCTCGAGGAGTTAACTGAACGAGAAAAACACTGTATGAGATGACGAGAAGCAGCGATGTGATTCTTAAAACTGCTTCATTGATACCTTCTACAGATGGTGAAAACCTGCCCATCATAGGAATCAGTTCACTACCGGGGTAAAACCACAAATATAGAATAAGAATCGATAGAAAAAACCAGCGCAATCGCTTAGCCAGCAATATAGCCTGCCTGCCAGGCTCCGGGTGCCGATAAAAGAGGTATATCAGCGGGAGCACAAAAATCAGCAGGCCTGCCCAGCCCTGGGTATTAACCAGTATCGTCAGCAGTGCCAGCGAGAGTATTCGTGAGGCCGGGTTTGTAAGAACTGGCACATACTACCCTGCATCAATCTGATTGATCAGGTCTCTGGCTTCACTTTTCTGATCATCAGTGCCTTCCTTGACAACTTCTTCAAGTATACTCTGGGCACTTTCCTTATCATCCATTTCGATATAAGCCCGGGCCAGATCCAGCTTTGTACCTGCTTCATCCCATGTTTCATTAGCACCAGCAGGTAATTCGCCAGAATCATCTTCCCCTGACTCAATGTCTAATACACTGTCATTATCCACATCTGTCAATGTAAGATCACCGAGATCTGCAAACTCCAGTGTCTCATCCTGCAGTGACATTTCCGAAGTATCATTTTCAGAATCTATATTGAGAGCATCAATCGATGAATCTTCATCTAATTCTAGATCAAGGTCCAGACCTTCCAATCCCGACATATCAAGAGCTGTCTCTTCAGTGTCTGATGATTCGCCCAGGTCCAGGTCAATACCATCCAGGTTGAAATCAATTTCTCCTTCCTCAATTGCCTCTGTTTCTTCGGTAATTGCATCAAGTTCACTACCCAGATCCTCGGGGGTCACGTTGAGAGTATCAAGGTCAAAGGAATCAGTTTCCTGCGCCACATCCGGGGTAAAGTCTCCAAGATCCATGTTCAGTACTTCTTCATCAGGAACAGGAAAATCATCGACCTTAGTTGCTAGATCCTCACTTTCCGCTTTAATCTCTTCCGTTATTTCTTCTGGTATGCCTTCAATTATCTGCTCATTAAATTCTTCTGAATCATCCTCGCTGATATCTTCATCCAGTGCTTCCATTAATTCGGCTTCTTCTGCATCAATGGTATCAGTATCCAGAAGATCACCTAAGGTGACATCCTCTTTCCTCTCCTTGTCTCCAAACAGGGTATCTTCCTGTATCTTGATATCGCCCTGGAACAGCGGATTTTCAGGATTTACTATTTTGCCCATTTCAGCCACTTTAGCCCAGACAGCCATTGGGATATTTCCATCTGCCGGATAAAGCTCTTCTGCCAAGGTTTCGAATGAAGAAACATCTTTGCGACTCTGGTAGATTTCAAGCAGCTTCAGTTTGAGTTCATGGCGATCTGGCGTTTTTGATGCTGCTTCCTTAAGCACCTCTTCAGCCTGCTCATCACGCCCATAGGCCATGTAAACTTCCGCTTCAGCAAGCGGGTCAACTTCATCCGCCTGCATATTACCCATACCAGGAACAAAATCACTCAGGAAGGAGGTCTCTGAACCAGAGTCCGTGGGTTCAGTGGACTCAGCGGTAGAGATATCCAGAACGGCTGTACCCGAGATGATACTGTCCTCAAATTCCGCAATCGAACGTCTGCGACGCAGCACAACAAACAACCCTACCAGAACCAGCAATAATGCAAGGGCTGAGCCCAGCATGGTCATCCAGCTGCTGGTAACAAAATCCATAATTGAAGCAACAAAACCTTTTTCTTCTGCTGCCGGTGCTGGCCTAACGCGTGTTTTGGCGGCCTTTTTCTCCACCACAGGCGGTGTTTCGACTACTGGCGGCTCTTTGACTTCAGGTGCTGGCGGCTTAACCTGTGTAACTGGTGTAACCGGCGCAACATCCTCTGGCGATACTAGAGTGCTCTCATAAATTGATTTTTCAGCCATTGCGGGTGTTGCGTCAAGTGCAATAGGCGAAGCATCAGGGGAGATCGGTGATGCATCAGGTTCAGCGGGTGAGACTTCTGTTATTTCTGCTATTTCTGCTGTTTCTGCTACTTCAATTAGCTCAACAGGTTCAACGTCTCCTTCCTGCCCCTGTGCCTGTATACGGGCAAGATCAGCATTCTGCATATCGATAAGCTTGTTGGCCTTGTCAATCTGCTGCTCCAGTAAAGCTACCCTTTCGCTAAGGTCCTGCTTTTCCAGATCTGCTGAAGCCAGTGATTCTTCAAGCATGCCAACGTTTTCCTTGTACGCAGTAATCGCGGACTCGTATTCGGCAAGTTCTTCTGCACTGGCCCCTGATCCTGATGAATCAGTCGCATCCACTTTGGCACGAACGATTTCCAATACGTCCTGCTCGTCTGCGCCGCTCTCCATCGCATCAGCTGATGGTGTGCTGTCGTCTTTGTCTGCGGTTGTTTCTGCAGTGGTTTCATCTACAGTTTCTTTATCATCTGCGCCTGGCATTTCTTTGTCGGCAACCGTTGATTCTGTTTCAGCAACCCTGCTACCGCTGGAGAGATTATCATTGTACTCCTGCCATTCTGCCATTTGCACACGCAGCTCTTCCCGTGCTACAGAAGGTGAGGTAGAGGTGATTTCGCTCTCAGAAGGAATTTGCAGAGTCTGGCCAACACGTATCAGGTTGATATTGTTTTGCATAAAGGCGTTTGGATTCTGCTTGAAAATTGCCATCACGACCTGGGTAGTCTCCATTTGGGTACCTGCCCTAACTTGCTCGGCAATACTCCATAGGACTTCACCACTTTTTACTGGACCATAGGTACTGCCAGGGCCCATATCAGAAGAATAACTAGTGCCACTGGCGCCAATGTCTGTCGGACCCAGCTTTCTTTCAACAGTATCAGCCGGTGTAATCGGTGCGGCAACGGCTACGGCGGAAGGTGCAGGGGCTTGCTCTGTTTTCGCTACAGCAACTGGCACTGGAGCGGGTTGTACAGCGACCGGCGTGGCAACAGCAGGCGCCTGGATACGAGCCGGTGCACCGCTCAGGTATGAAGGTGGATCAAGCAATGCGGTATATTCACGCAGCATTGAACCATTTGCCCAGCTGGCATTAATTATAAAATGAAGAAAAGGGTCACGAAACGGCTGTTCTGTTTTCAAACGAATTAAATCTTTGCCGTTCTCCTTCACCAGCGAAAAGGATATCGACTTCAGCTGCTCATTACGGTCTATGCCTGCCATGTTGAACACCCCGGCAGAGCCCAGTTTAACTTCCAGGCTTTGTAGTTCCGTTGCCGTCACAGCAGTCAGCTCGATCGATGCATTCAGTGGCTCATCGAGCGCAGAATGCATTGTGAGTTTGCCGACACCGAGCGCGTAAGCTTGTATCGGTAATATGGCGAAAGCTGCCAAACAAGCTAATTTAATCCCTTTTACCTTCTGCATGATCTTCTCTTTATAATAAATGTGCTTAGTTAAAGAAACGGTTTTTTCCTTATTTCGCTTATAGTTATAGTTCAATACTACGAAAGTTCTTTATGTTTCGCAACTAACAATAGCTCACAAATAACTTTTTGCCAGTATTTCAGCTATTTGTACACTGTTTGTTGCAGCGCCCTTGCGTACATTATCGGCAACCACCCACATATCCAGGCCATTTGGATACGATATATCCTCTCTGATTCGACCGACATAAACGGGGTCAGTATCAACACCTTCGGTCACTGCAGTCGGATATCCACCATCGGCACGATCATCTACGACAATCAAACCGGGCGTGTTTGCCAGCAATTCACGAGCGTGCTCCGCACTAATTTTTTCGCGCGTCTCGATGTGTACTGCTTCGGAATGGCCATAGAAGACGGGCACCCGCACTGCAGTCGGGTTGACCATAATGCTGTCATCAGCAAATATCTTGCGCGTTTCCCAAACCATTTTCATCTCTTCGCGCGTATAGCCATTTTCCTCAAAAACATCAATATGCGGCAAGACGTTGAAAGCGATCTGTTTCGGGTACACCTTTGACTCAATATTTTTACCGCCCAGCAACGCGGCTGTTTGTGATGCCAGCTCTTCAATCGCCTCTTTGCCAGTGCCGGAAACAGCCTGGTAGGTACATACATTGATGCGCGTTATACCTACTTCGTCATAAATTGGCTTAAGCGCCACCAGCATCTGAATCGTCGAACAATTTGGATTAGCTATAATGCCACGCGAGGTATAGCCTGCAATCGCATCCGGGTTGACTTCGGGGACGACTAGAGGGATGTCATCGTCATAGCGGAAATGTGATGTATTGTCGACCACCACACAGCCTGCTTCAGCTGCCCTGGGAGCATACTTTTCAGAAATACTGCCACCTGCGGAAAAAAGAGCAATTTGTACTTTACTAAAATCAAAGCTGTCGAGTTCTTCAACTAGCAGCATTTTACCGCCAAAATCTACACGCTTGCCGGCCGATCGACTGGAAGCCAGCGGATAAACCTTGCCGACAGGGAAGTTTCTTTCATGCAAAACCTTTAGCATCGTCTCACCGACTGCCCCGGTGGCGCCTACAACTGCAACATCAAATACTTTACTCATTTGTCTATACCGAATTCTTGTTTGTAAGCCAGTCAGTTAACTGGCTGATATTAATTTTTCTAACACTGCATCGCCCATAGCGGCAGTTCCAATTGACTCACTGCGATCGCTGATATCCGGGGTACGCAGGCCATCATCCAACACACCTTCTACTGCCTGCTCAACACGATCAGCTAGCCCCCCTTCATCAAGCGTATAGCGCAGCAACATTGCGACAGACAAAATAGTCGCCAGTGGATTCGCAACACCCTGCCCCGCAATATCCGGTGCAGAACCATGAATAGGTTCATACATGCCTTTACCCTGTGCATCCAGGGAGGCCGATGGCAGCATACCGATGGATCCGGTCAGCATCGCAGCGGCATCAGACAGTATGTCACCAAACATATTCCCGGTTACCATCACATCAAACTGTTTTGGCTCACGCACAAGTTGCATAGCAGCGTTATCCACGTACATATGTGAAAGTTCAACTTGCGGATACTCATCTGCAACCCGGCAAACTGTCTCTCGCCAGAGTTCAGACACTTCCAGCACATTTGCCTTGTCCACGGAACAAAGACGCTTGTCACGTTTCATAGCAATATCAAAGGCAGAGCGCGCAATGCGCTCAACTTCAGCTTCATTATAGACTAGAGTATTGAACCCTTCCCGTTGACCATTGTCCAGAGTCCGTATACCCCGCGGAGAACCGAAATAGATACCACCCGTCAGTTCCCGAACAATCATGATATCCAGCCCTGAAACAACTTCCGGCTTCAGACTGGATGCCTCTGTTAGCGCCGGGTACATCAACGCTGGACGTAAATTAGAAAACAGGCGCAACTCTGACCTGAGACCAAGTAGCGCCCGTTCAGGACGCAGTTCGCGATCAAGCTGCTCATACTGCGGTCCACCAACGGCGCCGAGCAGGATCGCATCTGCCTGGCGGGCCTGATCGAGAGTGTCTTCAGGTAAAGGATAGCCCGTTGCATCATAGGCGGCACCACCCACCAGAGCCTGTGAGATGGTGACATCAAGCCCTGCTTCATCACGCAGGAAGCTAAGAATGCGTACTGCCTGCTCCACAATTTCGGGGCCAATGCCATCTCCTGGCAGGACCAGCACATGTTTACTCATTTAGTTTAACCTCATGATAATTAATTTCTTTTTTGTGTTCGTTCAGGAAATACGCCAATTACAGGATATCTGTGAATAACCATGGCGTATGCTTGCTACGTTCTTGCTCATAGTCATGGATCTTATCCACGTGCTGCAAGGTCAGGCCGATATCATCAAGCCCGTGCAGCAGACAATGTTTTCGAAAGCCATCGACATCAAAACTTATTCGGCTGCCATCAGGTGTTGTAATCACCTGATCGTGCAAATCTACAGCTAGCCTGTAACCGGGGTTTTGGTCAACGGCAACAAATAAGCCGTCAACCGTTTTTTCATCCAGAACAATCGGCAAAATACCGTTTTTAAAACAGTTATTATAGAAAATATCAGCATAACTTGGCGCAATAATTACCCGGAAACCAAAATCTTCCAGCGCCCAGGGAGCATGCTCTCTTGATGATCCACAGCCAAAATTTTCACGCGCCAGCAATATCATCGCACCCTGGTAGCGCGACTGGTTAAGGACAAAGTCTTCATTCTGTGGTCGCTTGCTATTATCCTGTCCGGGCTCACCAACATCCATATAACGCCATTCATCAAACAGGTTAGGACCAAAACCACTACGCTTTATAGACTTGAGAAACTGCTTGGGAATAATAGCGTCAGTATCGACATTTGGACGATCCATCGGTGCGACGATGGCGTCTACTTTGGTAAATTTCCGCATATCAGTTCTCCAGTTTACCCGGGTCAATAAAATGTCCGGCAATCGCAGCCGCAGCAGCCATTGCAGGTGACACCAGATGCGTCCTGCCACCGCGGCCCTGGCGGCCCTCAAAATTTCGGTTCGAGGTGGAAGCGCAGCGCTCCCCATCTTCAAGTCGATCGGCATTCATTGCCAGGCACATAGAACAACCAGGGTCACGCCATTCAAAACCGGCATCTGTAAAAATCCTGTCCAGCCCTTCTTCTTCAGCCTGTGCCTTAACCAGTCCTGACCCCGGCACAATCATTGCGAGTTTGATCGTTTCTGATACTTTGCGGCCCTCTACAACTTTAGCCGCTGCACGAATATCTTCAATGCGGGAATTTGTACAGGAACCAATAAAGACCGTATCCAGTGGAATATCGGAAATCGCAACTCCAGGCTGCAATCCCATATATTTCAATGCATTGATCATTCCTTCACGCTTGACCGGATCAGTTTCCTGAGCCGGGTCAGGTACTTCATCATCAATTGACACAACCATTTCAGGTGAGGTTCCCCAGCTCACCTGTGGCTTAATACCCTCAGCCTGCATAAGGACTTCTCTGTCAAACACGGCATCCGTGTCAGAGGTAAGCTGGCGCCAGTATGCTTCCGCCTGCGAGCGGTATTCCTCAGCAGGTGAAAAGGGCCGCCCGCGCACATATTCTATAGTCTGCTCATCAACGCCAACCAGTCCTGCCCGTGCCCCCGCTTCAATTGTCATATTGCATAATGTCATGCGTCCTTCCATGCTTAACCCTCGAATTGCCGAACCGGCAAATTCGATAGTATGCCCAGTACCTCCTGCCGTGCCGATATTCTCAATTATGGCAAGGATAACGTCCTTGGCCGTTACACCGGCAGCCAGCTTGCCCTCAACCGACACTCGCATATTTTTTGCCTTTTTCTGGATCAGGCATTGCGTCGCCAGCACATGCTCGACTTCGGAGGTGCCTATTCCCGTCGCCAATGCAGCAAATGCACCATGCGTCGATGTGTGTGAATCACCACAAACAACCGTCATTCCAGGCAATGTGGCACCCTGCTCCGGCCCGATGACATGAACAATACCCTGACGTGGATCGTTCATATCAAATTCCGTAATGCCGAAATCCACACAGTTTTGATCAAGCGTCTCTACCTGGAGCCGGGACACCGGATCGACAATCCCTTTCTGACGCTCGGTTGTTGGAACATTGTGGTCAGGTGTCGCCAGGTTTGCCGCCTTGCGCCACACTTCACGGCCGAGCATGCGTAAACCTTCAAAAGCCTGTGGCGACGTGACTTCGTGCACCAGGTGGCGGTCTATATACAGTAATGTCGTACCATCATCTTCTTCCCGCACAACATGGCTATCCCATAATTTGTCATACAAGGTTTTACCCGCCATAACAGTCTCTCCTGTGCTAATCCAATTATGATTTGCACTAAAGTATGTCACAGGTTATAAATTACATTAATTCATCATTTTTATTAATTTGATTCCTTTTAGGAATATATGGCCGGAATGACACTATGGATGAGTCACAACTAAGGGCTTTTGTCGCTATTAACCGCCATGGCTCCTTTACCGCCGCTGCCGATTACCTGCATTTAACACAGCCAGCGATCAGTAAAAGAATCGCAGCACTGGAAACACAGCTCGGCACTCCCCTGTTTGATCGTGTCGGAAGAAGTGCAAGAATGACCGAAACAGGACACCAACTACTGCCATTGGCAGAGAATATACTTCTATCATTCAACAACCTCAGGCAAAGTGCAGACAACATGAGGGAACAGGTTGGCGGCGGCCTGAGCCTGGGAACCTCACACCACATCGGCCTTCATCGCCTGCCGCCGGTTTTGCGCAAGTATACAAATCAATACCCTGACGTCGAGTTAGCTCTGCGCTTTGTCGATTCCGAAGACGGTGTAAGTGGCGTTGAGAGTGGTGAACTGGAAATGGCTATTATCACCCTGCCTGCTATGACTCCTTCGTCACTCACTGCGACCAAGGTATGGGATGACCCGCTGGCTCTTGCAGTCGGTAAGATGCATGTTCTGGCAAATAGAGAAATAATTGACGTCGAGGAACTCGCCGGTCACGAGGCAATTCTACCGGGCGTCAACACCTACACACGCGCTTTACTCGAAGATAAACTGGTATTAACTGGTTATAAGCTTCATGTTGGGTTATCGACCAACTTTCTTGAAACAAACAAAATGATGGCGAGCATAGGCCTTGGCTGGACTATACTTCCGGAAACTATGCTTGATGAAACAGTAAAAAAAATTGTTATTAACGATATCAATCTGCGCCGTGAATTGGGATATGTTACGCATAATGACATGACGTTATCGAATGCTACCAAGGCTATGATTGGGCTTCTTGATAGTATTTGAATTTTTCCCTTCGGCAGTTGGTTGTTTCTTTTTTTATCTTTTTTGATGATGCTCGGCCAGGTCTCTTTTTTATTCTTTGTGCTAACGCACGGCTGATGATTTCGCCCATAAAGGGCGAAAAGCAGATATATATTCAATCGAAGATTAAAAAAGAACCCTGCCCAGTTAGGGCGAAACCAATCAGCCGTGCGCCAACACAATATAGTACAAGCAATACCCAACCAACTATTTAGTCAAATAGATATCCGGCCAGTTGTCATTCCCGGTATGGTACGTCAAACGAGACGCCG